>NZ_JBWKNQ010000002.1:0-185242 GCF_059415645.1 Variovorax sp. GW821-FHT10B04 | reverse complement strand
ACGATGCCGCCGTCATAACCCCAGCACCCGACCCAAGGCGCTCAAGCACCCAAGCCGAGGCCGCACAGCATCAAAGACTGAAGATCTTCCCCGGATTCATGATGTTCTTCGGATCCAGCGCCCGCTTGATCGTTCGCATCATGTCGATCGCCCCGGCGCCGGCTTCGTCCACGAGGAAGCCCATCTTGTGCAGACCGACGCCGTGTTCGCCCGAACACGTGCCTTCCAAAGCGATCGCGCGCGACACCAGCGCGTGGTTCAGCGCCTCGGCCTTGGCGCGTTCGTCGGCGTCGTTCGGATCGATCAGGTAGCCGAAGTGGAAGTTGCCGTCGCCCACATGGCCGACGAGGAAGTAGGGGATGCCGCTCGCATCGGCTTCGGTCACCGATTCGAGCAGGCAATCGGCCAGGCGCGAGATCGGTACGCAGGTGTCGGTCGAGATCGCGCGGCAGCCCGGGCGGGACTGGATCGCCGCGAAGTAGGCGTTGTGGCGTGCCGTCCAGAGGCGCGTGCGCTCTTCCGGCGTGGTCGCCCATTCGAAGGCATTGCCGCCGTGCTCGCTGGCCAGCTCCTGCACCGTCTCGGCCTGCTCCTTCACGCCGGCGGGCGAACCGTGGAATTCCATCAGCAGCATCGGCTCCTCGCGCAGCCCGAGCTTCGCGTAGTTGTTCACCATCCGCACCGTATTGGCGTCGATCAGCTCCACGCGCGCGATCGGCACGCCCAGCTGGATCGTCTCGATCGTCGTGCGCACCGCGGCCTCGATGCTCGGGAAAGAGCAGATCGCGGCCGAAACCGCCTCGGGCAGCGGGTAGATACGCAGCGTGATCTCCGTCACCACGCCCAGCGTGCCTTCGCTGCCGACCATCAGCCGCGTGAGGTCGTAGCCGGCCGACGACTTGCGCGCGCGCGTGCCGGTGCGGATCGTGTCGCCGCTGGCGGTCACCACCTCGAGTGCCAGCACGTTCTCGCGCATCGTGCCGTAGCGCACCGCATTCGTACCACTGGCGCGCGTCGCCGTCATGCCGCCGATGGAGGCGTCGGCGCCCGGGTCGATCGGGAAGAACAGGCCGGCGCTCTTGAGCTCCTCGTTGAGCTGCTTGCGCGTCACGCCGGGCTCCACCGTGACCGTCAGGTCCTCCGCATTCACCGACACGATGCGGTTCATGCGCGACACGTCGACGCTGATGCCGCCCTGTACCGCCAGCAGATGGCCTTCCAGCGACGAGCCGACGCCGAAGGGGATCACCGGCACGCTGTGGTCGCCTGCAAGCCGGACGGCATCCGCCACGTCCTGCGTGTTCTCCGCGAACACCACGGCCGACGGCGGCGGTGCTTCGAAGGACGACTCGTCGCGGCCGTGCTGGGTGCGCACCGACAGGGCGGTGGAACAGCGCTCGCCGAAGCGCGCCTTGAGCGCCTCGATCAGCGCCGCCGGTACATCGCGCAGGGCGATTTCGGGCGTCAGGTGGGCGAGGGCGGTCGGTGCGTTCATGGTGGTGGTTTCCTGAGGCCCGGTGGGCAGGTCTACCATTCTAAGAAACGTACTTCTTCAGGACAGCATCATGGGCAACCGACTCACGCAGATCGCCACCCGCACCGGCGACGACGGCACCACCGGCCTTGGCGACAACACGCGCGTTCCCAAGGACCACCTGCGCGTCCACGCGATGGGCGACGTGGACGAGCTCAACTCGCAGATCGGCGTGTTGCTGTGCGAGCCGATGCCCGACGCCGTGCGCGAGCTGCTGGTCGACGTGCAGCACCAGCTGTTCAATCTCGGCGGCGAACTGTCGATGCCCGGCTACACGCTGCTCAAGCCCGACGCGCTGCTGCAGCTGGACAACGCGCTCGCCGAGCACAACGCCGCGTTGCCGCGTCTGGCCGAGTTCATCCTGCCCGCCGGCACCCGCGGCGCGTCGATGGCGCATGTCTGCCGCACGGTTGCACGCCGAGCCGAGCGCGCCGTCGTGGCGCTCGGCGCCGAATCGGCCATCAACGACGGTCCGCGCCAGTACCTGAACCGGCTCAGCGACCTGCTGTTCGTGCTGGCGCGCGTGCTCAACCGCATGGATGGCGGTGACGACGTCTACTGGAAGAGCGAGCGGATGGCGCGCAGCGCCGCAGCCGAATCTGCAAGCTGAGCAGGCCGCGGCCGCAGCGGGCGCGCCGAACGGCAACCGGGCAAACCGCACGCCACGCGGCCCCGCCGGTAGGACATCGACCACCGATACGTCGTCTTACCTCCTTCACGTCCTGCGCACATCGCCCGTGGCTGGGCGACACGTGGGCGATGCACACTGCAATCCTCAACAACGCAGAAGGAGTTCCAGAATGATCCGATCCAAAAGCATGAGCGTCGCCACCGCTGCGCTGGCCCTGTGCATGGCGGCCGGCGGAGCCTTCGCGCAAGACCGGCGCGATGACCGTGGCCCCGGCCCGGGCGACCGCGGCCGCATGGAACAAAACAACCGCGGCGATCGCGGTCCCGGCCCCGGTGATCGCGGCCGCTTCGACAACGATCACCGCGGCGACCGCCAGGACTTCCGCGACGGCCGCTTCGCCGATCGCCGCGGCTACCCCGAGCCGCATGCCGAATGGCGTCGCGGCGGGCGCGTGCCGAATGAATACCGCGGCCGCAACTATGTGGTCGACGACTGGCGTGCCCATCGCCTGCAGCAGCCGCCCCGCGGCTACCAATGGGTCGGCGTCGGTGGCGACTACGTCCTTGCCGCGATCGCCACCGGCCTGATCGCACAGATCATCGTCGGCAGCCGTTGAGCCCGCGAAGTCCGCCGGACCGACCGCGGACTGAACGTCAACGACCGAGCCCGGCGGCGCCGTGAAGCGCCTCCGGGCTCTTTTTCATGGGATCTCGCGGGTCAGTCGATGGTGGTCGGTGTCGCCGTCTGCGCGCAGACGTTGCGCCCGGTAATGGTCAGCCGCAGCCCGCCGCCGTGCCATTCGAGCCAGTTCAGGCTCACGTAGGCGTCGATCTCACGGTCGTCGATGCGGTCGGCCTGGCGCTGCTTGAGCAGTTCGACAGTGGCCGGCAGTCCTTGTCGCAATCGCTCGCGCTGTGCAGCCGCGGCTGCGGCCTTCGGGGAAGCGGGCGTTTGCTGGAGCGATGCCATGGCGAATCCGTTTCAAGAACTGAGGGACGCCCTCAATGTACCGCGCCGCACCACTTTTGCCTTACTTATTTGACATGGCGCATCATCCGAAGCGCAACGAGCGCAGCCCGACCGTGCGGTCGATCACGATCACCACCGCCAGCGTCAGCAGGATGCTGACCGTCGACACGGCCGCGGCCGTCGGGTCGAAATCCCAGCGCAGGTAGTCGAACAGCTGCAGCGGCAGCGTCGTCATGCCGATGCCCTTGAGCAGCAGCGACATGTTGAACAGGTCGAAGGAAATCACGAAGGCGAACAGCGCGCCCGTGATGATCCCGGACTTGATCAGCGGCAACGTGACCCGCACGAAGGCACGCACCGGCGACGCCCCCAGGCTGCGCGCCGCCTGTTCGAGCGACGCGTCCTGGTTGTAGAGCGTCGACGCCACGTTGGTGAACACGTAGGGCAGCGTCACCAGCACGTGGCCGACGACCAGCCCGAACATCGTCTTCGTGCCGATGCCGGTCGCGTACAGGAAGAACAGCAGCGCGATGGCGGTGAGGATCTCCGGCAGCATCAGCGGGAGCATCAGCATCATGCGCAGGCTCTCGCGGAAGCGCGTGGCGTAGCGCACCACATAGAGCGCGCCGGCCACGCCGACCACCGTGGAACACACGGTGGCGATCGCGGCCACCTTCAGCGACGTGCCGATGGCACGCATGAAGGCCTCGTTGGCGAACAGCGCGCCGAACCAGCGCAGCGAAATGCCCTGCGGCGGAAAGGTCAGCACCTCGCCCGCGCTGAGCGACATCAGCATGATGACGACGATCGGCAGCAGCAGGAACGCGTAGACGGCGCCCACGTAGAACAGGCCGAAGCCGTCGGCCACGCGCGCGGACAGGGGAGCGCGTCTCATTGGATGCCCTTGGTGAAGATGCCGCTCACGCGCGCATAGACGAGCACCGCCGCCATGCCGCTGAAGGCCAGCACCAGCGCCTGGGCCGCGCCCATCGGCCACTGGAAGTTGTCGATCAGGTTCTGAACCACCAGCACCGACATGGTCTTGACCTGCGCGCCGCCCAGCATCACCGGCGTGACGTAGGCGCTCAGCGTGAGCACGAAGACGAGGATGGTGCCGGCCTGGATGCCCGGCCACGACAGCGGCAGCGTGAGCCGCCAGAACACCTTCAGGCGCGACGCGCCGAGCGAGCGTGCCGCCTGCTCCAGCGTCGGGTCGATCGCCTGGATCACGCCGACCAGCGGCAGGATCATGAAGGGCAGGAACACGTGCACCAGCGCGATGGTCACGCCCAGGCGGTTGTTCATCAGCTGCAGGCCGGTCTGGATCAGGCCCATGTCGATCAGCGCGCGGTTCACCACGCCGTTGCCCGACAGCAGGATCAGCCAGCCGAAGCTGCGCACCACCACGCCCACGAGCAGCGGCGACAGCACGAGCACGTAGAGCAGGCTGCCCCAGCGCGACTTGGTGCGCGCCAGGTGGAAGGCCACCGGGTAGCCCAGCAGCAGGCAGATCGGCACGGTCGTGAAGCCGAGCAGCAGGGTGTCCCACAGCACGCCCAGCACGTAGCCGTCGCTGAGCTGCGTGGCGTAGTTGGACAGCGTGAAGCCGGCCCCATAGGGCGCGCCGACGGCCGGCGGCCGCAGGCTCATGCTCACGATGTTGAGATAGGGCAGCACCAGGAACACGCCGACCAGCACCAGCGCGGGCGCGATCAGCCAGAACGCACGGCGCCCGAGCGGCTGCTTGCGCCGCACCGTGCCCATCGCCGGCGATGGCGCCGTCATGGTCGCGCTCATGAGCCCGCGATGACCCAGGCGTGGCCCGGATCGAAGGCAAAGGCCGACGAGGCGCCGGCATCGACGCGCTGGCTCGGCGAGGTCTGCACCAGCAGGCTCTGCCCGCCGGCGCACTGCAGCGTGTGTTCGACGGTGCTGCCGAGGAAGTAGGCGGACTGCACGAGGCCGCTGTAAGGGCCATCGGCGCGGAAGCGGATCGCCTCGGGGCGGATCGTCACGTGTACCGGCTGGCCGGTCGTGAGCGGCTGGTCGTAGCAGGCCGGCACGTCGCCCAGGGCCGTGCTCACGCGGTACGTCGGATACGGACCGGCCGCGTCGGCCAGGCCTTCGACGCGGCCTTCGATCAGGTTCGAGCGGCCGATGAAGCGCGCCACCTCGATGCTGCGCGGACGCAGGTAGATGGCTTCGGGCACGTCGAACTGCAGCAGCTTGCCGCCGAGCATCACGGCCACGCGGTCGGACATCACCATCGCCTCGGCCTGGTCGTGCGTGACGTAGAGCGTGGTGATGCCGACGCGCTTCTGCAGCTCGCGGATGAACACGCGCATGTCCTCGCGCAGCACGGCGTCGAGGTTGGCCAGCGGTTCGTCAAGCAGCAGCAGGCGCGGCTCGATGACCAGCGCGCGCGCCAGCGCCACGCGCTGCTGCTGGCCGCCCGACAGCTGGCGCGGATAGCGCTCGGCCATCGGCGTGAGCTGCACCATCGCCAGCACCGCGTCGATGCGGCGCTTGCACTCGGCCTTGCCGATGCCACGCATCTCCAGCCCGAAGGCCAGGTTGCGATAGACCGTGAGGTGCGGGAACAGCGCGTAGTTCTGGAACACCATGCCGATGTCGCGCTTCTCCGGCGGCAGGTCGGTGATGTCCTCGTCGTTCAGCCGCACGCGGCCCTGGTCGGGAAACTCGAAGCCCGCCACGCAGCGCAGCGTGGTGGTCTTGCCGCAGCCGCTCGGGCCCAGCAGCGAGATGAACTCGCCTTCCTCGGTCTTCAGTTCCAGGTGCTGGATCGCCGGCGCCGCGGCGCCCGGGAAGGTCTTGCGCAGGCCATCGAGCGACACCCGTGTGGTGCGCCGCCCGACGGCCGGGCGCGCGTCTGCCGCAACGCTCACTTCATCTCCCGGTTCCAGCGGTCGGTGATCGCCGCGACCTGCGGATTGACCTTGCTCCAGTCGAACTGGAAGATCTTCTTCATGCCCTCGCCGGCCACCGGCACGTCCTTGGCCAGTTCGGCATCGAGCTTCGACTTGGTGTTGGTCGGCGAGGTGAAGAACTCCTTGGCCATCATTTCCTGCACGTCGGGGCGCAGGATGAAGTCGAGGTACTTGTAGGCCTCTTCCTTGGCCGGCGCATTCTTCAGCACGTTGAAGGATTGCTCGAAGGCCAGCACGCCTTCGGTCGGCACCACCATCTCGACCGGCACGCCCTTCTTCTGCAGCGCGACGATCTCGGGAAAGTCGATCACGGCCACGGTCACGTCCCCGCGCGTGAGCATCGTCGACAGCGTGCCGCTGAAGTCCGCCTGGGTGAAGGGCAGCAGCTTCTTGACTTCGGTGAAGGCGCGGTCGATCGCGTCCTGCGAGCCGCCGTAGAGCTTGGCCGTCATCAGCAGGAACAGCATCGCGGCCGTGTTGCCGATCTGGTAGAGACCGATCTTGCCCTTGAACTCGGGGTTGCTCCACAGGTCCGACCACGACTTCGGCGGCGTCTTCACCAGGTCCTTGCGGTAGCCGATGCCGATGGTCGACACGATGGCGCGCACGCCGTTGTCGCCCGGGTTGCGCAGGAACGGATAGGCGTTGGCGAGGTTGGGCACCTTGGTCGCGGGGATCGGCTCGAAGTAGCCTTCGGCGCGCACCAGGCTCGCGATGTTCTCGTTGAGCATCAGGATGCTGTAGGGCGGCTTCTCGACGCCGGCGGCGCGTAGGTTGGCGACGAAGTTCTTGCCCAGGCCCACGTCCAGCGTGGTCTCCACGCCGCTCGACTTCTGGAACATCGGCATCAGGTCGGTGCGCCAGAACTTCTCCCAGCGTCCGCCGTAGGTGTTGACGACCAGGTTCTGGGCAGCCAGCGAGAGGCCGGGGATGGCGAGTGCCGACATGCCGGCGGCCGCGGCCATGGCTTGCAGGTAGTCGCGGCGCGAGAAGGCTTTCATGGGGTGTCCTTGAAGAAGAGAAAGGAAGGAAGGAGGAGAGAGGAAGCTGTCAGGCCGTGGCCTTCGACGTGTCTTGCCTGTAGTTGTAGTTCTTGTTCAAACGGTGCATCAGGTAGTCGCCGTACAGCACCGGATCGTGCTTCGGCGGGTTGGCCGCATCGGTGCAGGTGGGCAGGCACTCGATGAGCGCGTCCATCGACGGATCGAGGAAGTAGGGCAGCGAGTAGCGGTCGCCGCCGGAGCGGTTGACGACCCGGTGCGGCGTCGAGACGAAGCGCTCGTTGGTCCAGCGCGACAGCATGTCGCCGACGTTGAGCACGTAGGTGTTCTCGATCGGCGGCGCCTCGATCCAGTCGCCGCCGCGCGGACGCACCTGCAGGCCACCCGAGTTGTCCTGCGCGAGCAGCGTGATGATTCCGTAGTCGGTGTGCGGCGCCGAGCCCACGGCATCGGTTTCCTGCGGCGGTTGCGGCGGGTAGTGCAGCGCGCGCAGGAAGGTGGTCGGCCGCTCGAAGTAGTGGTCGAGCGCGTCCGGTGCCATCCCCAGGCTGATCGAGATCAGCCGCACGATGTAGCGGCCCAGCACGTCGACCTCCTGCTCGTACGCCTGCATGGCCGGCTTGAAGTCCGGCAGCCATTCGGGCCACTGGTTCGGGCCCTGCAGCGGCTCCTTCGCCTGCATGGCGGGGTCGTCGTCGGGCAGCGTGTGCATGATCATCAGCGACTCGCTCATGTTGGGCTTGGTCACCTTGGCGATCGACGAAGTCACCAGCGTCGACGTCGCCATGCCCATGTAGCCGCGATGGAACTCGTTGATGGCGAGGGACTGCTTCTTCTCCAGCGCCGACGCGTGGAATTCCCTGGACGCCGCGAACGCCGCGGCTCGGCTGGCCGGCGACACGTTGTGGCCCGCGATGTACGCGAAGCCGATCGAACTGAGGGCCGCATGGAGTTCGGCGGCCGACTGCCGGGCCGTGGTGCTGCTGGCATCGAGATTGCCCTGCAAGTCGATGAGCGGAATGGTTTGCACAGCTGTTCCTTTTCACGAAGAGTGCGGGCTCGACGCAATCTCCATGCCAAGTGGACCAAATGGACAAATCGCCTTCGCGGTGTCCGATCGGTGCCTCGGCGCACCAAGTCAACGCCTTCGGTGGAGCAACTGTTCCACTTTGGACCACTTGGACAAGAGACGGTGCGATGGCACGCCTATTGCGGGCCGAGAACATGGCCGGGCCGTCGGCGTTTCAGCCGCCCGTGCCGCAATCCGGAATCGAGAAATGAAAGTCTGTGTGTTTGGCGCGGGCGCCCTGGGCGGTGCCGTGGCGGCCCGTCTCTGCGCTGTCGGGGTGAACGTGAGCATGGTGGCCCGAGGTTCGACGCTGGCGGCCCTTCGCGCCGATGGGCTGAAGCTGCTGACCGGCCGGCAGGAGATCCACGCGCATCCCACGGCGAGCGACCGGCCGGCCGATCTGGGTGTGCAGGACATGCTCGTCATCGCCGTCAAGGCGCATGCGCTCCCCGGGGCTGCGGCGCAAGTCCGGCCGCTCATCGGACCGGACACCGTCGTGGTGCCGCTGCTGAACGGCGTGCCGTGGTGGTTTCTCGGCGACGGCGTCGGACCCTCGACGGCGGATGGCAATGAAGATGGCGCCGGCACGCTGCTGGACCCGGGCCGGCGCATCGCCAGCGCGATCCCTTCGGGCGCGGTGCTCGCTGCCGTGCTGCACGGCAGCTTCAGCGTCGAAGCGCCGGGCATCGTGCGCAACCACAGCGGCCGCGAGATCGTGCTGGGCGAGCCGGGTGGCGCGATGACGCCGCGCCTGACGCGTGTGGCCGAGTTGCTGCGGCTGGCCGGCTTCGACGCCCGCACCTCGCGCGACATCCGCCGGGAGGTCTGGTTCAAGCTGCTCGGCAACCTCTCGACCGGGCCGCTGTGCGCGCTCACCGGCACATCGACGGCCGCACTGATGCACGACCCGCTCACGCGCGAGCTGATGCGCAACCTGGTCGTCGAAGCCATCCGCGTCGGCGAGCGGCTGGGCATCGACATCCCCGATGCGCTCGACCTGTGCTTCGCCAAGCTGCAGAAGCTCGGCGACATCACGCCCTCGATGCTTCAGGACCTGCGCGCGGGTCGGCCGATGGAGATCGACGCGATCGTCGGGTCGGTCTGCGCGCTGGGGCAGGCGCAGGGCGTCGCGACGCCCTTCATCCGATCCGTGCTGGGGCTGCTGCGGGTGAAGGCCACTGCGCCAGCAGGTCGGCCGCGTCCATGACCAGGCCGAGGTGCAGCGACACCATCGTGTACGCCGCCGACTCCAGATGCGGGTCGGTTCCACGCACCAGGTCGCGCAGCACGATCACGCGGTAGTTGTGGTTGTTGGCGTCGAAGGCCGTGTTGAGCACGCAGCAGTCGGCAAAGCCGCCGTTCAGCACCACGGTCGTGATGCGCTGGTTGCGCAGCAGGAAGTCGAGGTCGGTCGGATAGAAGGCCGACAGCCGCCGCTTGTTTTCCACGCGCATGTCGCCGGGCTCGACACGCGTGACCCAGTCGGTCCACGGCGAGCCTTCGATCGCATGCGCATCGGCGTTCGGGATGGCGCCGACGTGCAGCGGGAAGGTGCGCCGCCAGGCGGCCGGGATGCCGCCGAGGTCGTCCGCGCCATCGGGCCGCAGCGTCGACTTCACGTGCACGATGCGCACGCCGAGCGCGCGCACGGTGTCGTGGAACGCGTCGATCGGCGCGACCAGTTCGCGCGCACGCGGCGCCGGGCAAGGGCAGTCGGGCGAGTCGTCGAGATGGCCGCGGTGCATGTCGATCGAGATCACCGCGGTGGTGGCCGGATCGAGGTAGTCGGCGAACTGCGCGGCGTCGAGCTCGCGCGGCTGGTCATAGACGTAGGCACGCATCAGCGTCGCTCCTCTCGCAGATAGGGCTCGCCCAGCGCGCCGGGTTCGCCGTCGCTGCCGCGCCGGGCCACGGCGACCCAGACCATCACGGCCAGCGTCACCGCGTAGGGCGTCATCAGCACGAAATACTGGGGCAGCTGCACGCCGGCCGCGGCCAGTTGCGGGATCAGCGCCTCGATGCAGCCGAACAGCACCGCGCCCGCGAGCGCCTTCCAGGGCGACCAGCGCGCGAAGATCACCAGGCCGACCGCGATCCAGCCGCGTCCGCCGGTCATGCCCGCGATCCACAGCTTGGTGCTGACCACCGAGATGTAGGCACCGGCCAGACCGACCAGCGCCGAGCCGGCGAGCACCGCGCCGAAGCGCCAGGCCGTCACGCTGATGCCGGCCGCGTCGGCGGCCTGCGGGTTCTCGCCGACCGCGCGCAGCCGCAGGCCGGCGCTGGTGCGCGTCAGGTACCAGACCACCGCGATGAAGATCGGCAGCGTGAGGTAGACCATGCCGTTCTGCGCGAACAGCCGGCCGACCAGCGGCAGCTCGGCCAGCGGCCCGAGCGGCAGCGCACCGAAGCTCGTGACCGCGCGGTTGGTCCAGCCGAACAGCGTGCCGACCAGGCTGGTCAGCCCCTGGCAGAAGAACACCAGCGCGAGCCCGGCGATCACCTGGTTCACCCGCAGCAGGATCACCATGACGGCGAACAGCACCGACACCCCGCTGGCCGCGAGCATCGCGATCACCAGCGACAGCGCCGGCTCGCCGAAACTCAGTTGCGCGCCGATCCCGGCCAGCGCGCCGACCAGCATCAGCCCCTCGGCGCCAAGCGAGAGCACGCCCGCGCGCTCGCTGAGGATCAGCCCCAGCGCGGCCAGCGCATAGGGGATCGCGAAGTCGGGCGAATTGCCCAGCCAGTTGGTGGCGATGGCGAAAGCATCCATGTCAGGCGCCTGCCTTGCCCACCACGGAACGGATCCGGTGGCGGATGAAGAAGTCCGATGACGCCACGCAGATCACCACGATCGCCTGGATCAGCTGCACCATCGAGAACGGGATTTGATAGAAGACCTGCAGGTTGCGGCCGGCCACGAAGAGCGCCGCCACCAGTAGGGCGACCACGGTCGCGGCCAGCGGGTTGTTGCGCGCCAGGAAGGCGATCAGGATCCCCGAAAAGCCGTAGCCCGCATAGAAGGCCTGCGTGAGCCGGCCTTCCTGGCCCGCCACCACGATGAAGCCCGCCACACCCGACAGCGCGCCCGACATCAGCACCGCCGACAGGATCATCGGCAGCACCGGCACGCCGACCGCGCGCGCCATGCGCGGGTTGGCGAACACGAAGCGCAGGTACAGCCCCGCGCGGCTCACGCCGACGAACCACCAGGCCAGCAGCGCGCACAGCAGCGCGAGCCCGATCGCCGCGGCGCTGGTGCCGCCGAGCCACTCGGGCAGGCGCTCGAACGCGCGGAACTGCGGCGAGTAGGGAAAGGAATCCTTCGGGTCCTTCCAGGCGCCGTACACCAGGTGCAGCAGGAAGTTGCCCGCGATGTAGTTGAGCATCAGCGACGAGATGATCTCGTTCACGCCGAGCTTCAGCTTGAGCAGCGCCGGTGCCAGTGCCCACAGCAGGCCGCACACGATGGCGACCACCAGCATCAGCGGCAACCGCAGGCTGGCCGGGCCGACGTCGAAGAAGGAGATCGCGGTAGCGCCGATCGCGCCCCAGATCATCTGGCCCTCGAGCCCGAGGTTCCAGAAGCGCGCGCGGAAGGCCATCGAGGCGCCGAGCCCGACCAGGATCATCGGCGCCGCCTGGAACAGCACCGCCTGCAGGCTCTGCAGGTCGAACAGCGTCTGCAGCACGAACTCGTTGAGCAGCTCGTTGGCCGGCACACCCGCCGCGACCAGGATCGCCGCCGAGATGCCGAGCCCGATCGCCAGCGACACCGCCAGGATCAGCGCCTGCCGCGGCCATGCCATCTGCTGGCGCACTTCGAGTGCGAAGCGCCGGCTGCTGAGCGGACGCCGAGCGGCGGGGCCCGGTGCGGGAGAAGAAAGGGAACTCATTCGGTCATTCCACTGCAACCCTGGATGGGAGGTCTGTTCCAGAAACACCGCGGAACCGGCTTCGCCGGACCACTGGTGTTGCCCCGGAAGTGCGCCGCAGCCTGGGGGCGAACCTAATCATGGTCGACCATCGCCTGGCCGATCTTCAGGCGATCTGCCGGCTGCGCGAACTCGGCCACGATGCGCCCCCTGGTCATCACGCCGACGCGGTCGGCCAGCGCCAGCACCTCGTCGAGGTCCTCGCTGATCAGCAGCACGGCGGCGCCTGCGTCGCGCGCGGCCAGCAGGCGGGCGTGCACCTCGGCGCCCGCGCGCACGTCGAGTCCGCGGCTCGGGCTGTGCGCGAGCACGATGCGCGGCTCGCGACCGAACTCGCGCGCCAGCACCAGCTTCTGCGCATTGCCGCCCGACAGCAGCGCGGCCTTCTGGTCGAGGTTGCGCACGCCCTGCACGTCGAAGGCCTGCACAGCAGTCTGCGCATCGGCGCGCATGCGGCCGGTGTCGAGCCGCCAGGCCGGGCCGTAGCGGCCGTCGTGCACCTGGCCGATGCCGAAGTTCTCGGCCACCGACAACGCACCTGCGAGCGCCACGCCGTAGCGGTCGGCCGGGATCGCGGCCATCTGCAGCGCGCGGCGGCGTGCATTCGAGGCGCTCTTCAGGTCACCGAAACCGGCCAGCGCGATGCCGCCTTCGACCGTGTCGTCCAGGCCCATCAGCGCCGCGGCCAGTTCGCTCTGGCCGTTGCCGCCAACGCCGGCCAGGCCGTAGATCTCGCCGGCCCGCAGCGTCAGGTCGACGCCGTCGAGCGCGCGGCGTCCGCCGGCTTCGGGCGTGCGCAGGCCGGTGACCGTCAGCAGCGCCTCGCCCGCGGCCTGGCCGCCGCCACGGTGCGGCGTCGCCACCGAATCGCCGACCGCGAGCTGCACCAGCTCGGCGATCGCCACCGTTTTCGGGTCGACCGTCTTCACGGTGCGGCCACCGCGCATCACGGTCACGCGGTCGGCCCAGGTCTTCACGTCGGCCATCTTGTGGGTGACGAGGACCACGGCCGCGCCGCTGCGCGACAGCGCATGCACCGTCGACAGCAGGCGCTCGGCCTCCTGGTCGGTCAGCACGGCGGTCGGTTCGTCCAGGATCAGGATGCGCGCGCCGGCCAGCAGCACCTTCAGGATCTCGACGCGCTGCTGCTCGGCGATCGACAGCCGTTCGGTGCGCTGGCGCGGGTCGATGTCGAAGCCCAGCTCCTGCGCCTTCGCGCGGATCTGCGTCTCCAGCTGCGCGAGCCGCTTGCGGTGGCTGCCTTCGCCGGTGGCCAGCGGGTGGCCGAGCAGGATGTTCTCGGCCACGGTGAAGGGCTTCACCAGCTTGAAGTGCTGGTGGACCATGCCGATGTGGTGGCGCGCCGCGTCGCGCGGGCCGGCCAGTTGCACCGGGTTGTCGTCCACCCACATCCGGCCGGCCTCGGGCGCATACAGGCCGGCCGCGATGTTCATCAGCGAGGACTTGCCCGCGCCGTTCTCGCCCAGCAGCGCATGCACCTCTCCCCAGCGCGCCTCGAAGTCGGCGTCGGTGAGCGCGCGGAAGCCATCGAAGGACTTGCCGATGCCCGCGAGCTGAAGTGCGATCGCCGTCAAGGAAGCGCTCCCGCCATCGACTGGGGGTGGGTCACTTCTGCGTGACCACGCCCTTGACGTACCAGTCCATCTTCCAGAGATCGGCATCGGACAGCGTGGCGCCCGCGGCCACGCGTTCCTTGCCGTCGCGGTCCTTCAGCGGACCGGCGTAGACCTGCTTGCCCTTCAGGATCGCGTCGCGCTCGGCGGTGATCAGCGCAGCCTTGTCCTTCGGCACGCCGGCGCCGAAGCCGGCGATGTCGGTGCCGCCGTCCTTCATTTCGATGAAGGCGCCGTACGGCGACGGCTTCCAGCCGCCGGCCATGACCTTCTTCAGCTCGGGCGTGAGGAACTTGTCCCAGACCCAGACCGACGAGCACAGCGTGGCCTTGGGCGCGAACTGGCGCAGGTCGCGGTGGTGGCCGGTGCCGTACACGCCGCGCTCCTGAGCGACGATCTGCGGCGTCGGCGAGTCGACGTGCTGGCCGATCACGTCGGCGCCTTGGTCGATCAGCGCCATCGCCGCGGCGCGCTCCTTCACCGGGTCGTTCCAGGCGCCGGTGTAGATCACGTTGACGGTGGCGTTCGGGTTCATCTTCTGTGCGCCGAGCGCGAAGGCGTTGACGGTCCAGTTCACCACGCCGAAGGGGTTGGCCGCGACGAAGCCGAGCTTGCCGGTCTTCGACGCCGCGCCCGCCGCCATGCCGCAGAGGTACTGGCTCTCGTAGGTGCGGCCATAGAAGGACTCGAGGTTGGCGCCGTTGGTGGTGCCCGAGCCGTTCAGGAAGGCGACGTCCGGGTACTTGGCCGCGAGCTCCTTGAAGGTGTCGGAGTAGCCGAAGGCCGTGCCGATGATGATGTTGGCACCGCGCGAGATGAAGCGTTCGGCCGCCGGCTTGATGGCCGACGCGTCTTCCGGCACGTTCTCGACGAACTGGATCTTCTTGCCGAGCGCGGCCTCGACCTTGATGCGCGCCTCGTCGAAGGCCTGCGTCCAGCCGCCGTCGTTCTTCGGGCCGAAATAGAGCATCGCAATCTTGGGTTCGCCCTTCAGGGTGAAGCCGTCGGCGGCCAGGGCCGTGCCCGACATCGTTGCGCAGGCCGCCAGTGCGGCGGCAGCGGTGAACATCAACTTTTGCAACATGAACGACCTTTCGTGGAAGAGACAGGGAAGAGAAAAGCGATGCGGTCCACGGCGCGCTGCGGCGCTCCGGCAAGGGCGATGAGGGTGCGGCGCCCGGCGGGCCGGCGCGTCACACCATCATGAAGTTGATGCGGAACACGTTGCCCTCGGGGTCGAGCAGCACCGACTGGTACCAGTCGTAGTACGTCACGTACGGCGCCTTGATCAGCGTCGCGCCGGCGGCGACCGCCACCGGCACCATGCGGTCGACGTCGGCCTGGCTGTCGACGTCGATGTTCAGCAGGAACTTCACGCCGCTCGTTTGCGAGAACTCGGACAGATGCAGCAGCTCGTATGCATCGAGCGCGTTGAAGCCCAGGCTCGACTTGCCAGTGTCGAGCCCGCGGAAGATCGGCGAGCGGATCGCCTCGATCTCCGGGAAGCCGAACACGCGCTGGTAGAAGCCGCTGAGCGCGACCACGTCCTTGGCGAAGACGTTGACGTAGGAAAGATGGGCCATGTCAGGGTCTCGGTGCGCGTTATGGGTGTTTGCGGAGCTCTTGCCTGGGGCGTTCTTGCACGGGGCGCAGGGGTTCGTTGCGCGTGCGCAGGCCACCGGGTACTCCCCTCCGCGAATGTCCCCCGCCTTCGGCTCCTCCTTGATTTCGCTGCGGGGAGCACCCGGCGCCCCGCGCACGAGGAGAGGCGGTTGTTGCGCGGCCGATGAGCCACGATTGCGCCCAAGGCTCACGTCGATGGCGTGCTCCCCGCAGCGAAATCAAGGAGGAGCCGGCAGCCGAAGTATGACGGCGGGGGACATTCGCGGAGGGGAGTACGCCGTCGGCGTGAGCCCGCCCCGACCCAGGCACTTCACCCAGTACGCAGCGAATCAAAAAGCCAGCCTTCATGCTCAAGCCGTCGCCTTGGTGCCGCCGAAGGTCGTCTGCTTGACGAACTTCGAGGTGAGATGGTCGCCCGATGAAATCGGCGCGTACTTGGGTTGCTCGCCCGGTGCCAGGCAGCTCGGCAGGCACTCGACCATCGCGTCGTAGTTGGGTTGGTGGAAGAACACCAGCGACTGCCGGCGGTTGGTGCTCGCCACCTCGAACGGCGGGTTCACGACGCGGTGCAGCGTCGACACCCACTGGTCGTTGGTCCACTGCATCATGAGGTCGGCGATGTTCACCACCAGGCCGCCTTCCACCTGCGGCACGTCGACCCACTGGCCGGCCTTGTTGAAGACCTGCAGGCCCTTGTCGTCGGGCAGCACGACGGTCAGGCTGCCGTAGTCGCTGTGGGCGCCGGCGCGCAGCTGGCCGGGCAGCGGCTGCTCGCGCTGCGGCGGATAGCTCAGCACCCGGAACATGCTGATGTGCTTGTCGATCTTGTCGTCGAAGAAGGTCTCCGGCAGCTTCAGCCCCAGCGCGAAGATGCGCATCAGCGAACGCGACAGATCGGCCATCGCCTCGAAGTAGCTTTCATAGGCTTCGCGGAAACCTTCGATCGGCGGCCAGCTGTTGGGCTCGAAGTGCGGGCCGGCGGCCGGGCCGCGGTGGTAGTCGTCGTCGGGCACGCCGGACGGGCCGATGGAGAACGATTCCTTCAGGTCGCCGGGTGCGGCTTCCTCGAGGCTGTACGACAGGCCTTCCTCGCCGACCGCGCTGTAGCCGCGCACAGCGTCCTCGCGCGGCCGGTCGACCTTGCGCTTCTCGGCCAGCGGCAGGTCGAAGAACTCGCGCGACAGGGTCGACACGCGCGCGATCAGCGCCGGGTCGATGCCGTGGTTGGTGATCACCAGGAAGCCGATGCTGCGGCAGGCGTCGTCGACCTGGCGCGCGAGCGCGGCACGGGCCTCCGGCGAGTCCGAGAAGTAGGGCGCAAGGTCGATGATGGGAACGGACAGCAGGGTCATGCCGGGAATCCTCGAAACAATGCGCTCGCGGGCGCCATGGCACGGGACATGCAACGTCTGTGCCAGTTGGACCAAATGGACAAATACGATAGCCTGCGGCCCCGGTTTGCACCGATGGCGGCCGTCACTGCCGGTGTGGCGCATCGCCATGCATCGCCTTGGTGCGTCCTGCCGGCGTGGCGCACCGCCGTGCGGGGAAGAGCCGTACCGATGCCCGGCGGGCGCCGCAACCCTTGAATCCGAAGACACAGGAAGCCATCCCCGACATGCCCAAGACTGCAGGAGGCGCCGGCGCGGCGCTCAAGCCGGCCACCAAGCCATCGCTGCGCGCGCTTGCCAAGCGACCGGCCGGACCGCGCAGCCCCGCTGCGGTGAGCCGCCGGATGCGCCAGATCGAAGACAAGCGCAGCGTGATCCTGGCGGCGGCGCTCGGGCTGTTCTCGCGCTACGGCCTGCACGGCACCAGCGTCGACCAGGTGGCTGCGCGCGCCGACGTCTCCAAGAGCAACCTGCTCTATTACTTCGCGAACAAGGAAGAGCTCTACGTGAGCGTGCTGCGCGACCTGCTGGCCGTCTGGCTGGAGCCGCTGCGCGGCTTCAGCGCCGAGCAGGACCCGCGCGAAGCGATCGCGGCGTACATCCGCCGCAAGCTCGTCATCTCGCGCGACCAGCCCGATGCATCGCGCCTGTTCTGCCTCGAGATGATCCAGGGCGCGCCGCTGCTGCGCGACGAGCTGGGCCGCGAGCTGCGCGACCTGGTCGAACGCAAGTCCGAGGTGGTGCGCGCCTGGGTGGCGTCGGGCAAGCTCGCCCCGGTCGACCCGCACCACCTGATCTTTGCGCTCTGGGCCACCACCCAGCACTACGCCGATTTCGCGGTGCAGGTGCAGGCCATCACCGGCCGCACGCTGGCCGAGCCCGCCTTCTTCGAGGAAACGGTCGACAACGTGCAGCGCATCGTGCTGCAGGGGATCTCGGCGCCTTAGCTGTTGCCTCGGATTTTGGTCAAGGCATCTGCCAGTGCCTGGGTGATTACGCGCCGGGGGTGTCCAAAAGATCGTCCTCTTCACCACGTGAGCGCTTCGTTTCGCGATACGACGTCATGGCCCGTTCGTCGCTCGTGTCGTAGGCAATGTCTTCAGCAGTCGGACCCAGGCCGTCCAAGCCAGGTAACTCGCGCAGTTGCCTGACCAGGTCATCCGACCTGGTCGCCGGTCGCAGGAATGAAACGAGATAGTTATCCAGATGCATGCCGCTCGTGTCCTTCAACTCGCGGGAAAGTGCATCCAGATAGGCCACCTTGTTTGTTGCTGGCCAATCGATCAGAAACTCGGCGCGACGGCACAACTCGGTGTGCACCAGCATCATGGTGCGCCCATTGCCGTCGAGAAAAGGGTGCGCCCAGGCAAAGGCACCCATGACTGCACCAGGCTTTCGACGAATCTTGTGGGCGTCGTTCCCCATGTTGAGTCCCCACTGGACCGCTTTGGCAATGAGCGACGCCTTCTCGAAGTCGACCAAGCCACTCTTGCTGACTTGCGCAGCCACGCCGAGCTGTTGGCGATCCTGTCCTGCCCAAGGATAGAACTCGACGAAGAGAATCTCGTGCACTTTGCGAAAGTGCGCGTAAGAGATGGGTCCCCGAATGCGACGCAGAAAATCCATTGCTTCTTCGAGATGAGCCTCAAAGAAGACTTTCTCCTGAACCTTTACAAGGCTGAGGTCCTTTTCAACCTCGATGTTTCTCAGGTAGCCGGCTTTGTGGAAGTCCCCGAACGGATCGAACGGCATCCTGCTGCTCTCTCATGTGGTTGGTCATCAGGCGGGCAAGCTGCCGGCCGTCGATGACGGATTTCCTGCGCAGCGTGGCGAGGAGCTTGCCTGTGACATCCAGTCGCCCGTCGTCCCCAGCCAGACGCGTGATGGCCTCGGCAAAATCGTCAAGTCGCGTGCGTGCGTAGGTCACACCGTAAGCCTGCGCCAAATCTGCCACGAACGCTCCCACACCTTGAACTGGCAGGTGAGCAACGTCCTTGGGTAGTTTGGGCAGCGCGGCATGGCGTTTGCGCCGATGCCGAGTGGTTTGGATCGCGGCGCGCGCAGCTGGCTGCTTATTGGCAGGCTCCGTCTCAAGCCATGTCAGGCTGCGCCCTTCCATGGACTCGATAGGCGAAATGCTGGGCATGCGGCCTGTTTTGGCGAAGATCTCGCGAGCGAGTAAATCGGGCGGGGCGGCCAACTCGCAGCCACCTTGCGAATTGCAGATGGTCTTGGCGTATATGCCTGGGCTCAGACGAATCAGTCGGCCGTTAGCGATCAGACGTTTGATGGCCTCGGTGAGCTGGCTCTTGCTTCCAAGTTGTGCAAGCTCGCGTCGAAGCACAACGTGGTCCGCGCGCTTACTCAGCGACAGCAGTAATTTGCTTTCCAGTTTCATGCCTTCATCCGAATTCGAAGCCGCAGCCCGTACAGACCAGCTGCATCTTAATGTGCGGAGAATTTGCTTGAGAGTCAATGGGTTACGCCAGTTCTCGGTGCCTGGACGCCGGCCGCTTGGCTGGGCCGCGATTGCGGCTTTATCCGACCGAGGCGGTTGACATGCATCGCACCGGGAAGCGCGCCGTGAACACGACCTGCCCGGCTTCATGACGGTAGGCGATCGTGCCGCCGTGCCCGCGCACGATCGCCTGCGCGATGTGCAGGCCCAGCCCCAGTCCGCTCTTGTTGCGCACGTTGGGCTCGGCCTGGCGCTTGAAGGCGCTGAACAGGTTCGGCACCAGGTCGGCGGCGATCGGCGGCGCGCTGTTGCGCACCTCGAACTGCACGTCGCCGCTGTCCTGCGACAGCGCCACCGACACCGGCTCGCCGGGCGTGCCATGGTGCCGCGCATTGCTGATCAGGTTCGCGAAAAGCTGCGCCATGCGGTCCGGGTCGGCCTGCATCGGCAGCGTCGGCGGCGTTGTCTGCGCGACGGTCACGCCCGGGTAGGCGGTGCGCGCCTCGTCGATCACGTCCTCGAGCACACGGGCCAGATCGATCGGCACCGGCTGCAGCTGCAGCCCGTCGCCGTTCTGCAGCCGCGACGCGTCCAGCACCTGGCCGATCAACCGTGCCATCCGGCTGCTGGACGACTGGATGCGCTGGCCGATGCGCGTGCTCGCGTCGCCCGTGCTGCGCTCCAGCACCTTGGCGGCCATGGCGATCGATTGCAGCGGGTCGCGCAGGTCGTGGCCCAGGATGGCCAGCAACTGGGTGCGGGCGCGCGTCATCTCGGCCACGCGCGCCGCGCCGGCGCGCACCAGCTCGTCGCGCAGCTGTTGCGCGAGTTCGCGCTGGTCGGCGGTCCAGGGCTCGCTGGTGCCGCGCACGATTTCCTTCCACACGTCGAAGGAGCCGCGCGGCGTGAGGCGCGGGCCGAGCGGGCCGCTCGCGTATTCCTTGTCGGGCTTGCCGCCCCAGTGGATGGTCTCGATCTGCTCCTTGCGCAGCAGCACCAGCCAGCCGGATGCATGGTCGTCGAAGCGCAGCGCGAGCAGGCCGCACCAGGGCGCACAGGCCGCGGCCAGGTCGACCGGCAGGTCGGCCAGCGTGTGGGTGGCGAGAAGTGCGTCGGCCGCGTCGCCGACCACGCTCGGGCGGCGCGCCAGCCATTGCACGATGGCCGCGCCGGTGTCACGCGCGAGGTCGCCGTGCACGTGCAGCTTGGCTTCCTGCGCGATGAGCACCGCCTGGGCGTCGAAGGCCTCGGCCAGCGACGCCGCCATGGCGTCGAGCACCGGCACGGCGTCGTCGGCATGCAGCACGGCCTCGATCAGCCGGCTGCGCAGCGCCGCGGCGGCCGCAACGCGCTGGGCCTTCGTGCGCGCCTGCAGGCTCTGCACATTGGCGGCCAGCACCTGGGCCAGCACGTCGCAGGCCATGCGCACCGAGTACGGCACCTGGTGCGGCGTGCGGTGGTGGCAGGCCAGCATGCCCCAGAGTCGGCCGTTGATGACGATCGAGATGCTCATCGACGCACCCACGCCCATGTTGCGCAGGTACTCGATGTGGATCGGCGACACGCTGCGCAGCGCGCAGTGGCTCATGTCGAGCGGCGGCAATGCGGCGCTGGCGGCCGTTACCGCGACCGGGTCGGTCCGGACGTCGGCGATCAGCCGCAGCGTGTTGATCACGTACAGCCGCCGCGCCTGCGCGGGAATGTCGCTGGCCGGGTAGCGCCGGCCGACGAAGGGCTCCAGTTCGGGCACCCTGTCTTCGGCCGCGACCTCGCCGCTGTCGTCGTGGCGGAAGCGGTAGGCCATCACGCGGTCGAAGCCGGTCAGCTGGCGCACCGCACCGACCGCCAGCGCGAGCAGCGCGTCGATCGAGGTCTGCCGCTTGAGCTTGTCCATGGCGCGGTGCGCCTTCAGCGCGAATCCCGTCACCTCGTCGTGGGTGGCCGGACGCAGCTCGAACTCGGCGATCGCCATGCCGCCCGAGCGGTGCACGATCAGGTCGAACAGCTGGCCGTTCAGGCGCACTTCCGTGCTGCCGGCCTGGCCGTCGTCGCCCGCCGGATCGGCGGACAGGGCTTCCTGCAGCAGTTCGTGCACGTCCGGCGTGGCCTCGAAGTGTGCGGGGACCAGCGCTTCGCCCGGCGCCGGCGTGGTGTCGCCCAGCAGCGTGCGCGCGTTCGCGCTGACGTGCGTCGCCGTGCCCTGGAGGTCGAAGGCGAGCAAGGCGCCGTGGGATTGCACCAGGCCGGGAATGTGGATCGGCTCGCTGGCGCAGTTCTCCAGCGTGACTTCGGGGCGCGTCTGCTGGGCGCTCACGCGTTCGGCTCCGCCGCGCGGCGGCAGGCCAGCAGCAGCCCGAAGGCCTGCACCGCACCGTCGCATGCGGCCCGGACGCGCTCCGGCGTCGCGAGTTGCTGCTGGAGTTCGGCGAGGAAGCCTTTCCAGCGCGCGCCGGTGTCGCGGCCTGCGCCGTGCAGGTAGGCCAGCGGATGCGGCGCCAGCGGCTCGGCCAGGCGGCGGTAGAGCACCTGGCCGCCCAGTTGGGAGCCTTCGATCACGTAGGCCACGCCCCAGCCGAAGGCGTCCGGATCGGCCGGCGACTGCGCCGTCACGTCGACGCGGGCGGTCGTCGACGGCTGCGACGGCGGAGCGCCCAGCAGGCGATCGCATTCGGCGAGATCCACCGCGAGCGCGGCGGCCTGGGTGTCGAGCCGGCGCGCGTCGACCGGCAGCGCACGCAGGTGGTCGGTCCAGTCGCTCAGCAGTTGCAGATGCGCGCGGTAGTCGGCGAGCGTGGGCGCGGGCCGCGCGAGCGGCAGTGTGGTGTCGACCTCGGCGTGCAGCGGCGCAGTCGCTTCGCGCAGCGCCGAGCGGGCGTCGATGGGGTCCATGGGCGCTTTCAAGGGAACGGCGGCAGGCGACACCATCCGGGGGGCTGATTCAGAGGGGAATGAAGGGCAGGATCATAGGTCAGCATCGCTTGGCGAATCGCGGCAAAAGACACAGTCCTGCATGCACACGGGCGATCGGCCGGCGTTGCGGCGTGGCCCCGGTGACGTCCCGCACCGGGCGATTCAATAGTGCGGCGGCAGCTCGTCGCGCAGGCTGCGCGGGCCGCCCGGTCCGCCGTCCGGCACTTGCTGGCGCAGCTGCAGCACCTGCTGGACCAGGCTGTCGATCTGCTGCTGCTGGCGGTAGATCGTCATGTTGAGCTGGTCGAGCAGGTCTTCGGTGTAGCTCGTCTTGATCTCCAGGTCGTTCAGGCGGCGGTCGATGTCGTGCGGGTTGTCCATGGCGCTATTGGACACCGTCACCCACGGCCTTCAATCGGCCGCGGCCAGGATGTCGTGATAGCGCCGGTCGAAATAGATCAGCCCGTGCGCCTCGTGCGCGGTCTCGACGGCCGTCACTTCGCAGAACAGCACGTCGTGCGTGCCGACGCTCACGCTGCGCACCACGCGGCAGTCGAAGGACGCGGACGCGCCGACCAGCATCGGCGAGCCGGTCGGGCCGGTTTCCCAGCGGCCGTTGGCAAAGCGTTCGTCCATCGGCGTCTTGCCGCCGAACACGCCCGACAGCGCCTGCTGGCCTGCCGCCAGCACGTTGACGCAGAGCACGCCGTTTGCCTGGAACGCCGGGTACACCGATGCGCTGCGGTTCAGGCAGACCAGCAGCGTCGGCGGCTCGTCCGTCACGCTGCACACGGCCGAGGCCGTGAAGCCCGCGCGGCCCGCCGGGCCGTCGGTCGTGATGATGTTGACGGCCGCGCCGAGCCGCGACATCGCGTTTCGGTAGTCGGCCTTGGGCGGTGCCGCGACCGGGGTGTCGACGGGCACGTCGGCAGGGGCGAGGGCGTTCAACATGGATCGATGCTCCGGAAAGGCGCGCAGCCGGTGCGCGCCGGGCGTGCCGCTCAGGCGAGCTGGCAGGCGTCGTCGAAGGCCAGGCGCGGCAGGCGGCCGAAGACCTTCGAGGCGTCGCCGTGGCCGAGGTTGATGAGGAAGTTGGCGGTCCAGGTGGTTCCGGCGAAGAACTCGGCGTTGACCAGGGCCTTGTCGAAGCCCGACATCGGGCCGGCGTCCAGCCCCAGCGAGCGGGCGGCGAGGATCAGGTAGGCCGCCTGCAGCGTGCCGTTGCGGAAGGCGGTTTCATGCGCGACTTCGGCGCTGCCGGTGAACCAGCTGCGGGCGTCGGCATGCGGGAACAGCTCGGGCAGCTTGTCGTAGAAAGCCGTGTCCCAGGCGACGATCGCCGTCACGGGCGCGCTCATGGTCTTCTCGAGGTTGCCGGCCGACAGCGCCGGCTTCAGGCGTTCCTTGCCCTCGGGCGTGCGCACGAACACGAAGCGCGCGGGCGAGCAGTTGGCCGAGGTCGGGCCCATCTTGACGAGGTCGTAGACCTGCTGGAGCAGTGCGTCCGAGACCGGCTCCGCGGTCCAGCCGTTGTGGCTGCGGGCTTCGGTGAAGAGGGTTGCCAGGGCGGCGGCGTCGAGCGTGTGCGTCATGCGATTTCTCAGCGGTTTTTCAGGGGTTGCCCATCTTGGCGAGGAAGGCGAGCAGGGTGGCGTTGAAGGTGTCCGCATCCGTGACGCTGTGCGCGTGGCCGCCATGCGGAACATGGTCGAGTATCGCGGCTGGCAATTCCTCGGCCAGGCGGCGGGACATCGTCCAGGGCACCAGCACGTCGTCCTCGGCCGCCGCGACCAGCGTCGGCACGGCGATCCGGCCGAGCTGCGCGTCGACGTCGAAGGCGCGCAGCGCGCCGATGCGCGCGCGCATGTTGGCTTCGCCGGGGAAGTGCGCGAAGGCGTGGTCGACCTCGGCCTGCACCTCGTCGGCGTGCGCGGCGCACCAGTCCGCCGGGTACAGGAAGATCGGCTGCGCCTCGACATATGCGCGCGGGCCGACCGCGCCCAGCAGCGCGAGCCGCGCGTCGAAGCAGCGTGCCGAATGCGGATTGGGCTTCGACCAGGCATTGACCAGCACCAGCCCGGCCACGCGCGCCGGCGCGTCGAGCGCCAGCTGCAGCCCCACCAGGCCGCCCAGCGCATGGCCGATCAGCACGCACCGCGCGGTGTCGGTCGCGTCGAGCACCTCGACCACGTCGCGCGCCATGTCGGCGACCGTGTAGCCGGCCTGCAGCGCCTCGGGGCTGCGGCCGGTGCCGCGCTGGTCGTACGCGACCACGCGCCAGCCCGCGGCCACCAGTGCCGGGATCTGCGGCTTCCAGAAATTCGCCGAGCCGCCGAGGCCCGAGGACAGCAGCAGCGTCGGCGCACCGGCCTTCGCCTGGCCGTGGACTTCGTGATGGAGCGTCGTCATGAAAGATTCAAGTTTGGACAGGGAACACCGCGGAACCGGCTTTGCCGGGCCGCTGGTGTTGCCCCCGGAAGGGGGTTGGCAAAGCGACACGCAGTGCGCGAAGCCTGGGGGAGAGTCAAGTCCTCACCGCGGAACCGGCTTTGCCGGGCCGCTGGTGTTGCCCCCGGAAGGGGGTTGGCGAAAGCGACACGCAGTGCGCGAAGCCTGGGGGAGAGCCTATTTCGCGAGGTGGGCGATGGAGGCGATTTCGACGAGCGCCTCGGGCTTCACCAGACCGCACTGGATGCAGTAGCGCGCCGGCTTCACGCCCGGGAAATATTCGGCGTAGACCGCGTTGACCTTCGCGTAGTCGGCCCAGTCCTTGATCATGATCATGTTGAAGGTCACGTCGTCCATCGTGCCGCCGGCCGTGGTGATCACGCTCTTGATGATCTCCAGCACGTGGCGCGTCTGCGCGGTCGCGTCGCCGACGTGGACCACGTTGTTGTCCTTGTCGAAGGGCAGCGTGCCCGACACGTAGACCACGCCGTCGGCCATGGTGCCGGGCACGAAGGGCGCGATCGGGGTGGTGGTTCCGGGCGGGATGATGGCTTGCTTGGGCATGTGCGTCCTCGTGAATGGAAATGGATCGGTCGGCGGGAAGGAAGGGCGAAGGAATTCAGGCCGCGGTGGCTTCGGCCGTGGCGGCAGCGGGTGCGGCCACGACGGCGAGCGACGGCGCCACCGTTTGCACGAAGGCGTCGACGTTCGACACCCAGCCGAAGAAGGTCTCGACGTTGTAGACCGCCGCTTTCTGGATCGCCGCGCCGCCGAGTTCGTGCGTCGCGTCTTCCAGCATCACGGCGAAGTATTCGAGGTGGAAGGCGTCGCGCAGCGTCGATTCCACGCACACGTTGGTGGCGATGCCGGTGAACACCAGGTTGCGGATGCCACGGGTGCGCAGCGTGCTGTCGAGCGTGCTGTTGAAGAAGCCGCTGTAGCGCGTCTTCGGGATCACGATGTCGCCGGCCTGCGGCTTCATCTCGTCGATGAGTTCGTAGTCCCAGCCGCCCTTGGCGAGGAACTTGCCCTGCAGCTCGGGCTTCTTGCGCATCGTCTTGAGCGCGTTCGACTTGTACCAGTTGGGCGAGCCGGGGCCGCCCGCTTCGACGTAGCCGGCGTCCCAGCCGTTCTGCAGGAACACCACCAGGATGCCCGAGGCACGCGCCGCGGCGATGGCGCGACCGATCGCCGAGATGGTGCCCTGCGCACCCGAGATGTCGAAGCCGGCCGAGTCGACGTAGCCGCCGATCGAGGCATAGGCGTTCTGCATGTCGACCACGATCAGCGCGGTCTGCGCGGCCTGCAGCGCGACCGGTTCGGGTCGCGCCGGCAGCACCAGCGGGGCCGGCGCGCCGGCCGGCGTGGGCACGCCGACGGGGGTGGTGGAGGTGATGGTCGTGTTCTTGGGCGTGGTCATGATCGGTACCGGTTGGCGTTCAGACGGTCGGATGGCGAATGGCAAAGGGTTCAGGCGGCCAGGGCTTCGGCCTGCACCTGCGACGGCACCGGCGTGTCGGCACCGGTGCGGCTCTTCATGAGCGGCTGGATGTGCTCGCCGAAGGCCTCGATGCCCTTCACGAAGTCGTCGAAGGTCAGCAGCACGCCTTCGGTGCCGGGCACCTCGGCCATTTCGTCGAGCATGCGCGCGACGTGGGCGTAGGAGCCGACCAGCGTGCCCATGTTGATGTTCACGGCCGATGTCGGGTCGGCCATCTGGCGCACGTTGGTGTCGGTGCCCGACCTGGTGTCCGCGGCGGCCTGGCCGCCCAGCCAGGCGATCGCTTCCTGGTCGGCGCCGGCCTTGTAGTGTTCCCACTTGGCGCGCGCGGCCTCGTCGGTCTCGTCGGCGATCACCATCACCAGCACGTAGGTCGTGACGTGGCGGCCGGTCTTCCCGGTGGCCTCGATCAGCTTTTCGGCGGACGGCGCGAAGGCCTTGGGCGTGTTCACGCCCTTGCCGAAGCAGAAGTTGTAGTCGGCGTACTTCGCCGAGAAGTCCATGCCCGCATCGCTCGATCCGGCGCAGATGACCTTCATGTCGGCCTGCGGCCGCGGGCTCAGGCGGCAGTCCTCCATCTGGAAGTGCTTGCCCTTCAGGTCGGACTTGCCGGTCGTCCACAGCTCGCGCAGCACCTGCACGTACTCCGACAGGTATTCGTAGCGGGTGCCGAAGAACTGGTCGCCGGGCCACATGCCCATCTGCGAATATTCCGGCCGCTGCCAGCCCGTGACCAGGTTCACGCCGAAGCGGCCGTTCGAGATCGAGTCGATGGTCGACGCCATGCGGGCCACGATGGCGGGTGGCATCACCAGCGACGCCGCGGTCGCGAAGAGCTTGATCTTGGTCGTGACGGCGGCCAGGCCGGCCATCAGGGTGAAGGACTCGAGGTTGTGGTCCCAGAACTCGGTCTTGCCACCGAAGCCGCGCAGCTTGATCATGGAGAGCACGAAGTCCACGCCGTAGTGCTCGGCCTTCAGTGCGATCTCCTTGTTGAGCGCGAAGCTGGGCTTGTACTGCGGTGCGTTCTCCGACAGCAACCAGCCGTTGTTGCCGATGGGGATGAAGATGCCGACGTTCATGAGGCTCACCTGGGTCTGGGTGGAAAAGGTGCCGAAACCCCTGCGGGCCGACGCTGCCTCAGCTTTAGCATCTAGCGTGCCAGAAGAAAATATTCTTTGATATCAATGAGTTGTATCAAGGGAGCGGCAATTGTTGGACCAAATGGTCCAATTCGGAACATCTGGACCATCGGCGCGGTCGCGCGCTGGTGCATGCGCCGCGTGCAAATGGTGCGCACGGGCGTCGAACGAGAAAAAGCCCGCCGGCCGATGCGGGCGGGCGGGCTGTCTCGATATCGGCCGGGTCGGCGCGCCTCAGCTCGGCGGCGCCGAAGGTTCGGGCAGCTCGATCTTCACTTCCAGCACCTCGAGGTCGTCCTGGCGCTCCAGGTTGACCTTGATGTCGTTCGGATTGATCGACACGTACTTGGAAATCACGGCCAGCAGCTCGCGCTGCAGGTCGGGCAGGTAGTCCGGCCGCTTCTTGCCGCTCAGGGCGGAGCGCTCGTGCGCCAGGATGATCTGCAGACGCTCCTTTGCAACGCTTGCCGTGTTCTTCTTTTCGCCCAGGAGAAAGGAAAGGAAGGACATGGCTACTTGCTCCCGAAGATGCGCTTGAAGAAGCCGGGCTTCTCGGCGTCCACGAAACGCATCGGCCGCGTTTCGCCCAGGAAGCGGGCGACCACGTCGGTGTAGGCCTCGGACACGTCGGTGCCCTTGTCGTGGATCGCCGGCACGCCCTGGTTGGATGCGTGCAGCACGGTTTCCGATTCCGGGATCACGCCGATCAGCGGAATGCGCAGGATGTCCTGGATGTCCTCCAGCGACAGCATCTGGCCGCCCGCGACCCGGCTCGGGTTGTAGCGGGTGATCAGCAGGTGCTCCTTGATCGGCTCGCCGCCGGACTTGGCGCGGTGCGTCTTGCTGCCCAGCATGCCCAGGATGCGGTCGGAGTCGCGTACCGACGAGACTTCGGGGTTGGTCACGATGAGCGCCTCGTCCGCGAAGTGCATCGCCATCATCGCGCCGGTCTCGATGCCGGCCGGCGAGTCGCAGACGATGTAGTCGAAGTCCATCGCGGCCAGATCCTTCAGCACCTTCTCGACGCCGTCCTGCGTCAGCGCTTCCTTGTCGCGCGTCTGCGAGGCTGCCAGCACGAACAGGTTGTCGCACTGCTTGTCCTTGATCAGCGCCTGGTTCAGGTTGGCTTCGCCCTGGATCACGTTGATCAGGTCGTACACCACGCGGCGTTCGCAGCCCATGATCAGGTCGAGGTTGCGCAGGCCGACGTCGAAGTCGATCACGGCTGTCTTCTTGCCCGCCAGCGCGAGGCCCGACGCGAAGCTGGCGCTGGTCGTCGTCTTGCCGACGCCGCCCTTGCCCGAGGTCACCACCACAATTTTGGCCATGGCCATTCCTTCTTCGTTGTACGTTGTTCAGTTATTGGTCTGCAATGCTCTGCA
Source organism: Variovorax sp. GW821-FHT10B04 (assembly GCF_059415645.1). Classification (NCBI taxonomy): domain Bacteria; kingdom Pseudomonadati; phylum Pseudomonadota; class Betaproteobacteria; order Burkholderiales; family Comamonadaceae; genus Variovorax; species Variovorax sp. GW821-FHT10B04. The sequence continues at coordinate 156,663 of NZ_JBWKNQ010000002.1, read as the reverse complement.
TTTGCCCCGAGGGCACATCATGCAATCGCATCCATCACGAGTTTCTGGCCGTCCAGGCGGATCTGCACCGATTTCCCGGCAAGCGTCGAGGGCAGGTCGACTTCCGAGGTGCGGTAGATCCCGGCGATCGCCACCAACTGCGCTTCCATGCAGGTGGTGAAGATCCGCGCCTCGGTGTTGCCGCGCGCCCCGGCGATCGCCTTGCCGCGCAGCGGTGCGTACACGTGCACGTTGCCGTCGGCGATCACTTCGGCGCCGAAGCTCACGACCGCCGTCACGATCACGTCGCCGCCGCGCGCATAGACCTGCTGGCCGGAGCGCAGCGGCTTGTCGATCAGCAGCGTGCCGTTGGCCGGCACCGGCACTTCGCGCACGACCTGCGGCGCCGGGCTGGCCGGCAGCGGCCGGGGGCTCGGTGCGGGCGCCGAGGGCATCGGCGCCAGGGCGAGCCCGGCGGCGCGCGCGGCCTGGTGCTGCGCGTCGCTGCCGCCGCGCACGGCGATCGGCTGGGTCTGGTGGCGCGCCAGCAGGCTGCGCAGCGCCGGGAAGTCGATGTCGGCCGCTGCGGCGTCGTCCTGCAGCAGCGACAGGTCGATCACCATCGGCTCCTGCTCGAAGAAGTCGGGCGAATCGGCGAGATGGACGTCGAGCGCCGCCGCCAGCACGCCGAGATCGGTGGTCCTGAGGATGACCGCGATCAGCGGCAGCGTGGCGCTCTTGAACTCGAAAACCACCTTGGAGCGCGCAGAAGCATCGGCCATGGAAAAGGATCGTGCGAAAAGCGTGGGAGTCTAACGGTCGGCCATGCACTCTCCCGTGCGGCCGGCCGCGCCTGCAACGCACTGTCACACAAAATGTGCCGCCGCGGTGCGCTTCGGCAGGCCCGTCAGTGCTTACTTGCGCGGAAGAAGGATCGCCATCGTGATGCGCGACACGCAGGTCATGTCGCCGGCGTCGTTGCACATGTCGATCTGCCAGACCTGGGTGGTGCGGCCACGGTGGACCGGGCGCGCCGTGCCGGTGACCCAGCCCTGCGTGGCGGAACGCAGGTGGTTGGCGTTGATGTCCAGGCCGACCGCCTGGTGGTCTTCGGGCGAACTGTAATAGGCGCCCATCGAGCCGAGCGTCTCGGCCAGCGTCACCGAGACGCCGCCGTGCAGCAGGCCGAAAGGCTGGACGGTGCGCTTGTCGACCGGGACGCGGGCGCGCAGGAAATCGTCGCCGATCTCGACGAATTCGATGCCAAGACGTTCGACCGCCGTGTCCGCGCTGTGCGCGGCAATCAGGTCGAGCGAGATGGGCTTTTGCCAGATGGCCATGGAAACTCCGGGGAAAGAATGGCAAAACTATAGCGAGGCGCGTGCCATGGGGGCAGGCGAGCGGCGCGCTCGCCGACATCCCGGCCGTCGCCGGCCGCTAAGCTCGAAACCTCTATGACATCTCCACAACGATGGGTGATCCGGATCGGCGCAGGCCTGGTGGCGCTCGTCGTCATCGCGGCAGGCGTCGGCTGGTGGCTGATCCCGAGCGACGCACAGCTGGCGACGCGCATCGAGCAGACCTTCGAGCAGCGCCTGGGCGTCGGCCTGAAGGTCGGGCGCGTGCATTGGCAACTGGCGCCGCTGCCGCGCATCGAGATCGACGACATCGCGACCGTGCAGGACGAGCCGATCACCGTGCGGCGGCTGGTGCTGCTGCCCAGGCTGCTGCCGCTGCTGTCGCGCCGCATCCAGGCCGACGCGCTCGAGGTCGACGGCGTGCTCGCGCCGCGCGAGTCGGTGCGGGCCTTCCGTGGCCGCTTCGAGGAAATGACCACCACCGCCAAGGACGGCCAGGGCCGCTGGCGACTGGCCGAGATTCCGTTGGGCCGCCTGCGCTTCGACGACCTGACCTGGAGCGACCGGCGCGACATCCAGCTCGCCTATGACGGCGACATCGTGTTCGACCCGCAATGGCGCCCGCGCACGGCCGAGATCAACCGCAACGCCGTGACGCCGCCGGCCCGGCTGCGGCTCGAGCGGGAAGGCGAAGCCGACCGCTGGCGCACCTTCGTCGACGTCGGCGGCGGCACCTGGAACGGCAGCACCCAGCTGCAGACGGCTGCGGACGGCAAGCTGCTGCTCACCGCACAGCTGGAGCCGAAGAACATCGACATCGAGTTGCTGGTGCAGGCGTTCGGTCGCCGCACGCCGGTCGCCGGCAAGGTGTTCGGCCAGACCGAGCTGCGCGCCGAGGCCGACAAGATCGGCCAGCTCTGGGGCCATCTGCACAGCCGCACGCAGTTCACGGTGCGGCCGGCCAGGCTGACCCGCTTCGACCTGCAGAAGGCGATCAGCACGGCCGGCACCAGCCGCGGCGGGCAGACGCCGCTCGATCAGCTCACCGGCACGCTCGACACGCAGAACACCGACGACGGCACGCGGCTCGACTACACGAACCTCAAGGCGCGCTCCGGCGTGCTGACGGCGAGCGGCGACGCGCACATCTTCAACCGCCGGCTGTCGGGCGACGCGGCGGTCGACATCGTCGACGGCGTGGTCGGCGTGCCTTTGAAACTCGGCGGCACGCTGGCCGAGCCGGAGCTTTCGCTGACCGGTGGCGCGCTGACCGGCGCGGCCGTCGGCACGGCGGTGCTGCCGGGCGTGGGCACCGCGATCGGCGCGCGCATCGGCCAGCAGATCGAGCGGCTGTTCACCGACAAGGAAGGCGCCAGGCGCGCCGCGCCGAAGCGGCCGCGGCCCTGACAGCCAGCCGCGCCGCCGGGGGCGCCTGCATCGGTCCCGCAGGGGACATGGTCGGGACATTCCCGCTGACAACCGGCCGGTCCGCGTCCTAAGCTTGCCGCCATGACAGCCCCCAACGTCCCCCAGATCCGCCTCTATCAAGACTGGCTGCGCGAGCGGCACGGCATCGCCTTCGATTCGTACGACGCGCTGTGGCGCTGGTCCGTCACCGAGCTCGACACCTTCTGGCAGAGCATCTGGGACTATGCCCGCATGCATTCGCCCACGTCGCACACGGCCGTGCTGGCCGACGGCCGCATGCCGGGCGCGGTCTGGTTCCCGGGCGCCCAGGTGAACTACGCGCACGAAGTGCTGCGCCATGCCGATGCGGCCCACGCGGCCGGCATGCCCGCGATCGTGAGCGACAACGAACGCGGCGAGGTGCGCGAACTTTCATGGCCCGAGCTGCGCCGCCAGGTCGCTTCGGTCGCACTGGCGCTGCGCGGCCTCGGCGTGCAGCGCGGCGACCGCGTCGCGGCCTACCTGCCGAACGTGCCGGAGACCATCGTCGCCTTCCTGGCCTGCTCGAGCCTGGGCGCGGTCTGGAGCGTCTGCGCCCCCGACATGGGCACGGCCGCCGTGGCCGACCGCTTTCGCCAGATCGAGCCCAAGGTGCTGATCGCGGTCGATGGCGTGCATTACGGCGGCAAGGCGCTCGACCGCAGCGCCGTCGTCAACGAACTGCGCGCCGCGCTGCCGAGCGTGCAGAAGCTGCTGCTGATCGGCACGCCCTTCGCCAGCGCGACGGTGCCGGCCGAACTCGGCTGGGCCGAAGCCACCGGTCGCGACGACGCCGGGACCGCCGCCTTCACGCCCGAATGGCTGCCCTTCGACCACCCGATGTGGATCCTCTATTCGAGCGGCACCACCGGCCTGCCCAAGCCGATCGTGCATGGCCAGGGCGGCGTGATCGTCAACATGTACGCCTGCGGCCTGCACAACGACGTCGGCGCGAGCTACGGCGCCAACAACTTCGGCGAGCGCTACCACTGGTACAGCTCGACCGGCTGGGTGATGTGGAACTCGCAGCTCGCCGGCCTGGCCTTCGGCGCGACCATCGTGCTGTACGACGGCCACCCGGCCGGCAGCAAGGAGCGGCCGGACTGGGGCGTGCTGTGGCGCTTCGTCGCGCGCCATGGCGTCACCTTCTTCGGCGCCGGCGCCGCCTATTTCGCGAACTGCATGAAGGCCGGCCTGGCGCTGGCCGACTGCGGCGACCTGTCGCGCGTGCGCGCACTGGGCAGCACGGGTTCGCCGCTGGCCGAGGACGTCCAGCGCTGGGGTTCGGCGCAACTGGCGACCGCCGGTGCGCCCGACGTCTGGTGGTGCAACATCTCCGGCGGCACCGACTTCTGCGGCGCCTTCGTCGGCGGCAACCGCGAGCTGCCCGAGGTGCCCGGCCAGATGCAGTGCCGGCAGCTCGGCGCCGCGGTCGAGGCCTGGAACGAGCAGGGCCAGCCCGTGATCGGCGAGGTCGGCGAGCTGGTCTGCGTGAAGCCGATCCCGTCGATGCCACTCTACCTCTGGGGCGACGAGAACAACGCGCGCTACCTGTCGAGCTACTTCGACACCTACCCCGGCATCTGGCGCCATGGCGACTGGCTGCGCATCGGCCGCGACGGCGGCTGCGTGATCTACGGCCGCAGCGACGCGACCATCAACCGCCAGGGCCTGCGCATGGGCACCAGCGAGATCTACAGCGCGGTCGAGGCACTGCCGGAAGTGATCGACTCGATGGTGGTCGACCTCGAATACCTGGGCCGCGACAGCTACATGCCGCTGTTCGTCGTGCTGCGCCCCGGCGTGGCGCTGGACGACGCGATGCGCGCCAAGCTCAACGCGGCCATCAAGACCTCGCTGTCGCCGCGCTTCCTGCCCGACGACATCTTTGCGGTGGCCGAGATTCCACGCACGCTGTCGGGCAAGAAGCAGGAGCTGCCGATCAAGAAGCTGCTGCTCGGGCAACCGATCGAGCGCGTGGTCAACCGCGAGGCGATGGCCAACCCGGGCAGCCTCGACTGGTTCGTGGCGCTGGCACGCCAACGTACCCTTGAGGCAAGTCAAGCTGCCTGAGGCGATGCCCCGATAGCCTGCGGTCTTCACTCAAGGAGATCCGCATGGCTGTGCTGGAATGGTCGGACGCACTGTCGCTCGACCTGCCGCTGATGGACGACACCCATCGCGAATTCGTCGACCTGCTCGCACGCGTGGAACACGCCGACGACACCCGCCTGCTGGCCGAATGGCGCACGCTGATCGACCACACGACCGATCATTTCGGCCGCGAGGACGACTGGATGCGGCGCACCGGCTTCGCGTCCACCAACTGCCATGCCCTGCAGCATCGCGTGGTCCTGCAGGCGATGCGCGAGGGCCTGGACGCGGGCCGCAGCGGCCGCACGGCGCTCGTGCGCGAGATGGCGCGCGAACTCGCGCCGTGGTTCGTGCACCATGCGCAGACCATGGATGCCGCGCTCGCGCTGCACATGCGCGGCGTCGGCTTCGACCCCGTGACCGGCGACCTGCGCATGCCGCAAGCGCTGCCGGCGCAGCCGTTGACGGGCTGCGGCTCGGCGGCCTGCGACAGCTCAGTCCGCGTACAGGAAGCCGCCTGAGGCCTGCTTGACCGGGTAGATCTCGATCCGGCTCACGTTGACGTGCGGCGGTGCCATCAGCGCATGGCAGACCGACGCCGCCAGGTCCTCGGGCTGCAGCGTTTCCTTGCTCAGGAATTCCTTCGCGCGCTCCGGGCCGATCGAGTTCATGAAGGCCTCGGTCGCGACGCGCCCGGGCGCCACTTCAGTCCAGCGCACGCGGCTGCCGAGCGTGTCGAGCCGCATCACGTCGAAGGCATGCGACACCGCGGCCTTGGCCGCCGAATAGAGCGCCGAGCCGCGCATCGGGTAATGGCCGGCCATCGAGCCGATCACCACGATGTGGCCGCGGTCGCGCGCCAGCATGCCGGGCAGCAGCAGCCGGTTGAGGTGCATCACGGCGCGCAGGTTCAGGTCGAGGATGCGGTCGATCTCGTCCGGCGGATAGTCCTGGATCGGGCTCTGGTGCGAGCCGCCCGCGTTGTTCACCAGGATGTCGATCTCCAGGCCGTCCAGCGCAGCGGCGCAGGCCTGGCGGTCGGTGATGTCGAGCACGTGCGGCACGCAGCCGGTGCGTGCCGCGAGCTCCTGCAGGCGGTCGCCGCGGCGCGCCACCGCATGCACCGTGAGGCCGGCCGCGGTGAGCGCCTCGACCGTCGAGGCGCCGATGCCGCTGGAGGCACCCGTGACGAGCGCGGTGCGGTAGCCGAGGGAAGGGGGAAAGGACATGGATTTCTCCGGAGTGGAAGGCGGTGGCGGTGCGCTCAGGCGGCCGGCGGCAGGAAGGGTTCGCCCAGCGTCTGCATCAGGCGGTTGGCCCAGGCGAACATCGCGACCGCATGCGTCGCGTCGGCGATCTCCAGGTCGCTCAGGCCGACTTCGCGCAGCGCGGCGATGTGGGCCGGCGTGGCGCTCGGCGGCGTGGTGGTGAGCGCCGCCGCGTAGTCGGCAATGGCACGCAGCCGCGGCGGCATCGGCGCGGCCGGGCCCTCGGCCAGCAGCCCCTGCATCGTCGGCAGGTCCTTCGCCAGCTGCACGAACAACCGCGCGTGCACCGACGCGCAGTACGGGCAGCCGTTGATGCGCGACTCCACCACCGTCGCGAACTCGCGTTCGGCGCGCGACAGGCCCTTGGTGCCGTACATCACGGCGTTGAAGAGCAGCGAGCGCTCCAGCAGCGCAGGCGCGTCGTGCACCAGCGTCAGGTAGTACTGCGACTGGCGCGCGCTGCGGTTGCTGGCGTCGAGCACCGCGAGCTGCTGCTCGCTGCAGTCTTCCAGCGGCACGGCTTCGATCCAGGGCTTCCAGTCCTGCACGTCGAGCGTGAAGTTCATGCGGCGCTCCCTTCCAGCAGCGCCAGGCCGGCCACCACGCGCACCTGGTAGGCGACGAAGGCGATCAGCTGCGACAGCGTGACGATCGCCGCGGCGCTCAGGCCGGCAGCGGCCAGCGCCTCGAGGTGTGCGGGGCGTGCGGCGATCGGCTCCAGCGTGAGCATGTCGGCATGGGCCAGCATCGCCGCGGTGCGGACATCGAGCCCGTTGCCGGCCGGGCCGGCTGCGGCCGCATCCATGGTTGCCGTCGCCATGCCGAGTGCGGCGAGGCGCTCGCGGTGCAGTGCCACCAGCGGCGCGCAGGCATGCAGCGTGGCCACGCGCAGCGCGACCATCTCGCGCTCGGTGCGCGACAGCGCGCTGGCGTCGGCGGGTTCGAGCAGTGCGTCGAAACTGCCCTGGCTGTGCTGGCGCACGGCGGGGCGCTGCAGTCGAAGCTCGCTCAGGAAGGAGCCGGGCTGCAGGCCCATCAATCGGTCGATCACGTCGTCGGGTGAGGTCATGGCGTCAGGTGGAGTGGGAGCGGTCGGGTTCGGGCGGTTCGGTTCAGGTCGGCGAGGGCGACGGTATGGCCACGGTGGCCGGCACCAGCTTGGCCTCGGGCACGTCGTAGGCGAGGAACTCGGCACAGAAGCGTTCCGCGTCCGCCAGGTAGAAGTCGCGCGTGATGCCGCGCACCAGCCGTTCGGTGCCGTGCGCCATGCCGTTGATGCCGAGGCCGATCGGGCCCATGCTGGGCAGCGCGCCGCCGTTGAACATGTGGATGTTGGCGATCTCCGGGCACTGGCCCGGCGTGCGCTCGGTCAATTCGAAGCCGGCACCCAGGAACGGGAAGCGGCCGATGGCCGGCGACGCCTCGTCGGCCGGCGGCTGGAAGCGGTCGCTCCACAGCGCCACGTGCGGCAGCACGGCCGACAGCTCCGCCCGGCGCGCGAGGTTGGCCGCGAAGCCGGTGCCAAGGATCACGAAGTCCGCCGTGTGCGTGCCGGTGGGCGTGAACAGTTCGATCTTCCCGTCGTCGCGCAGGCCGACGTCCTCCCAGGCCGACGCGAAGTGCATGTGGAAGTTCGGGAAGGCGGTGGTGCGCAGGAAGGTGTCCGGCGGCGGCGGCATCGGGCTGGCGAAGATCTTTCGCATGAAGCGCCAGCGCGTCAGGCTGTCCATCTCGGCGAAGTGCCGGTACAGGCCTTCGAACTCCATGAAGCGCGCGCTGTTCATCTCGGGCAGCGCGGCACGACGCATGTAGAGGTCGACGCGCGCCGCGCCGGCTTCCAGCGCGGTGGCCGCGTTGTCGAAGGCCGATGCGCCCGCACCCAGCACGGCCACGTCCTTGCCTGCGAGCGCCGCGAAGTCGATCTGCTCGGCGCTGTGCGCCCAGCGCTCGCGCGGCAGCTTCTTCTCGACGAAGGCCGGGATGTTGCGGCCACCGGCGCCGGTGCTGCCGGTCGCCAGCACGACCTTGCGCGTGAGGATCTGCGCCGGGCCGTCCGCGCCGCGCACCGTCAGGCGCAGCAGGCCGTCGTCGGGCTCGATGCGTTCCAGCCGGGTGCCACTGCGCGTGGGGATCGCCAGCGTCTCGCGCAGCCAGCCCAGGTAGGCCATCCACATCTGCTTCGGGATGCGCACCAGCGCCTCCCACGCCGCGGCGCCGTGCTGCGCCTCGTACCAGCTCTGGAAGGCGAGCGCCGGCACCTTGAGCGCCGGCCCCGGCAAGGTCTTGATGGTGCGCAGCGTGATCATGCGGGCGTAGGTCACCCACGGGCCTTCGCGGCCCGCGGGGTTCTCGTCGAGCACCAGCACGTTGGGGATGCGTGCCTGCTGCAGGCCCGAGGCCGCGGCCACGCCGTTCTGGCCGCCGCCGACGATCACGACGTCGAGCACGGGCTGGCCATCGCGTTCGCGTGGCGGCACCCATTCGCGCGGCGGGTAGTCGAACAGGGCAAGCTCGTGGCGCGCCTGCTGCGCGAGCCGTTCCAGCGCCGCGGTCGCCGGGCTGTCGGTCGGGAGAGCTGTGGTGGGGTTCAAGAGGTCCTCCGTTCGCTGGGGACCACGACCGAGCCGGGTCCCAGATGATGTCCGCCGTCGACGCGCACGAGTTCGCCGGCCAGGTGGCGGGCCGACAGCGCGACCCACACCACGACCTCGGCCACGTCGTCGGGCGTCGCCGCGTGCTTCAGCGGTGCGGCCGCGGTCTGCGCGGCGACCAGCGCCTCGAAGCGCTCCGCACCGATGCCCTTCAACAGCCAGTCGTTGGCGATGAAGCCCGGCACCACCGCGTTGACGCGCACGGCCGGCGCCAAGGCGCGCGCCAGTGTCAGCGTCAGGTTGTTCAGCGCCGCCTTCGACGCCGCATAGGCGATCGAGCTGCCGGTGCCGGCCAGCGCGGCGGTCGACGAGATGTTGACCACGCTGCCTGCGCCGTTCGCGCGCAGCCAGGGTGCCGCGGCCCGCGTCATCTGGAACGGGCCCATCAGGTTCACGTCCAGCACTTCGCGGAACACGTCCGAGTCGAGCGCCTCCAGGTCGTCGTGTGGGATGAAGCGCGTGATCGCCGCGTTGTTGACCAGCACGTCGATGCGGCCCCAGGCCGCGCCGACCTCGGCGGCGATGCGCCGGCAGACGGCATCGTCCGAAAGGTCGCCGCTGACCGCGGTCGCCTCGCTGCCGGCCGCCAGGCAGTCGGCGACCACCGCGGCCGCCTTTACGGCATCGTGGCCGTAGTGGACGGCAATGCGGCAACCCTCGGCGGCCAGCTGCCGCGCGATGGCGGAGCCGAGTCCGCCGGTTGCGCCCGTGACGAGCGCGACCTTGCCTGCGTGCCTGCCGTTCACTGGACGACCTCCGCGTAGTGGCATGAAGCCCAGGTGCTGGCGTCGAGCTGGCGCAGCAGCGGCGCCTCGCTGCGGCAGCGTTCGGTGGCGCGCGGGCAGCGCGGATGGAAGCGGCAGCCCGGCGGCAGGTCGAGCTGGCTCGGGATGTCGCCCTGCACCTCGTTGCCGAAGTCGGCCGCCCGCTCCGGGTCCGGCACCGGCGAGGCCGCGACCAGCGCCTGCGTGTATGGATGGCGCGGCGCCGCGTGCAGCGTGCGCCGGTCGCCGATCTCGACCACCTGGCCCAGGTACATCACGAAGATCCGCGTGCACAGGTGCGCGACCACGGCCAGGTCGTGGCTGATGAAGAGATAGGCCAGCCCGAGTTCCTCGCGCAGGTCGGCCAGCAGGTTCTGCACCTGCGCCTGCACCGACACGTCGAGTGCCGACACCGGCTCGTCGCAGATCAGCAGCTTGGGCGACAGCGCCAGTGCGCGTGCAATGCCGATGCGCTGGCGCTGGCCGCCCGAGAACTCGTGCGGAAAGCGCTCGCGCCATTCGGGCTTCAGGCCGACGCGTGCCATCAGCTCGGCACTGCGCTGGCGGCGCGACGCGGCGTCGCCGACGCGGTGCACCAGCAGCGGCTCCTCGATGATCCGGCCGATCGTGAGCCGCGGGTTCAGCGAGGCGAACGGGTCCTGGAAGATCATCTGCACGTCGCGCCGGTGCGGCAGCCAGCCGCGGTGCGACAGGCCGACCAGCTCCTGGCCCTGCAGCTGGATCGAGCCGCCATCGGCCTGCTCCAGCCCGATGATCGTGCGCGCCAGCGTCGACTTGCCGCAGCCCGATTCGCCGACCAGGCCGACCGATTCGCCCGGCGCGATCTGCAGCGAGATGCCGTCGAGCGCGGTCAGCGTGCGGTCGCCCACCGCGAAGCGCTTGACCACGTTGTCGACCTTCAACAGCGGCGTCATGCGGCTTCCTCCTGTGCCACGAAGCACGCGACCGAATGGCCGGGCGCGAGCTCGACCATCTCGGGCCGGGCCTCGCGGCAGGCCGCGACGGCGCGCGGGCAGCGGTCGTTGAAGGCGCAGCCGGCCGGCCGGTAGCGCGGGTCCGGCACCGTGCCAGGTATCTCGTTGAGGCGGCCGGTCGCGCCGGCCACCGGCATCGCGCGCAGCAGGCCCTGGGTGTAGGGGTGCAGTGGCCGGCGGAACAGGTCGCGCACGGCCGCATGTTCCACGGTGCGGCCCGCGTACATCACGGCCACGCGGTCGGCCACCTGCGCCACCACGCCCAGGTTGTGCGTGATCAGCAGCACGCCCGCATTGCTCTCGCGCTGCAGCTCGCGCAGCAGCCGCAGCACCTGCGCCTGGATGGTGGTGTCGAGCGCCGTCGTCGGCTCGTCGGCGATCAGGATGTCGGGCTGGCAGGCCAGCGCGATCGCGATCACCACGCGCTGGCGCATGCCGCCCGACAGCCGGTGCGGGAAGTCGCGCACCTTGCGCTCGGCATCGGGAATGCGCACCCGCTTGCACAGCGCGATGGCGCGTTCCCAGGCCTGGTCGTGCGTCAGGTCCTGGTGTTCGCGCAGCACCTCGACGATCTGCTCGCCGATGGTCAGCACCGGGTTGAGCGAGGTCATCGGCTCCTGGAACACCATCGAGATGCGGTTGCCGCGGATGCGGCGCATCTCGCGTTCGGGCAGCGTCGTGAGGTCGATGCCGTCGAGCGTCAGCGCGCGCGCCGTGAGGCTGGCACCGCGCGGCGGCAGCAGCCGCATGATGGCCAGCGCCGTCACCGACTTGCCGCTGCCCGATTCGCCGACGAGCGCCAGCGTCTGGCCGCGCTCCACCGACAGCGTGACGCCTTCCACCGCGAGAAAGCGCTGGCCGTCGCGCGTCAGCGTGACGTTGAGGTCCTGAATGTCGAGTGCGGCCATCAGCGTTGCAGCCTCGGGTTGAGCACGTCGTTGAGTCCTTCGGCGACGAGGTTGATCGACAGCACCGTGAGGATGATCGCCACGCCGGGGATCGCGCACAGGTACCAGGCGGTGCGCAGCGAGTTCCGGCCGTTGCCGATCATGCTGCCCCAGCTCACGACGTTGGGGTCGCCCAGGCCGAGGAAGGACAGGCCGGCTTCCATGAGGATGGCGCTGGCCATCATGATCGACGCGGTCACGATGACCGGTGCCAGGCAGTTCGGCAGGATCTGCGTGAGCACGATGCGCAGGTGGCTCATGCCGACCGTGATGCACGATTGCACGAACTCGCGGCGGCGCAGCGACAGCACCTCGGCGCGCACCAGCCGCGCGAGGCTCGGCCAGGACACCGCCGCGATCGCGAAGGTCACGGTGCCGAGCGAAGGCTGCAGCACCACCACCAGCACGATCAGCAGCACGAAGCTGGGGATGGTCTGGAACACCTCGGTGAGCCGCATCAGCAGGTCGTCGATGCGCCCGCCGACATAGCCCGCCGTGGCGCCGATGCCGACGCCCACGAGCAGCGCCACGAAGGTGGCCGAGAAGCCGACCGCCAGCGACACGCGCGCGCCGTGCACGATGCCGGCGGCCACATCGCGGCCCAGCGTGTCGGTGCCGAGCGGCGTGGCCGCGTCGTGGCCGGGCCAGGTCAGCGGCTGGCCGACCATCTCCAGTGGGTCCTCGGGGTAGATCGCCGGTGCCAGCAGCGCGCCGGCCACGATGAGCAGCAGGAACACCAGGCCGGCGAAGGCGAGGCGCCGGCGTGCGAAGTCGCGCGCGAAGCGCAGCCAGCGCGGCATCGGCGCCTTGGGCTCGTGCGCAGCCGGTACGGCGGCAAGCGTGGATGCGGGCTTCATCAGCGCACCTCGATGCGCGGATCGAGCCGTGCGTACAGCAGGTCGACCGCGATGTTGATCAGGATCACCAGCACCGCGCTGGCGAGCACGATGCCCAGCAGCAGGTTCAGGTCGCGCGACAGCACCGCGTCGAAGGCGAGTCGGCCGAGGCCGGGCCAGCTGAAGACCATCTCGACCACCACGGCGCCGCCGAGCAGCGAGCCGACCTGCACGCCGAGCATCGTGACCATCGGCAGCATCGCGTTGCGGAACACATGGCGAAAGCTCACGCGTGCCGCGCTCAGGCCCTTGGCGCGCGCCATGCGCACGTAGTCCATCTCCTTGACCTCGAGCACCGATGCGCGAACCAGCCGCGTGTAGACCGCCATGTAGAACAGGCCCAGCGTGATGGTCGGCAGCAGCGCATGCGCCGCGACGTCGCGCACGCGCGCCCAGCCGCTCAGGCCGGCGCCGACGCTCTCCATGCCGCCGGTGGGCAGCCAGCGCAGCGTGACCGAGAACAGCACGATCAGCATCAGGCCGAGCCAGAACAGCGGCGTCGCATAGGACATCAGCGAGAACACCGCGATGACGTTGTCGGTTGGCGAGTTCACGCGGCGCGCAGCCAGCATGCCGAGCCCCGCGCCCACCGTCACCGCCATGCCGATGGCCGCGACCATCAGCAGCAGCGTGGCGGGCAGCCGCGACATCAGCAGGTCCGCCACCGACATGCTGTTGCGCCCCGACCAGCCGAGGTCGAGCTGCGCGAGCCGCAGCAGGTAATGGCCCAGCTGCATGTAGAGCGGCTGGTCGAGCCCGAACTGCGCGCGCAGCTGCGCGACGTAGGTCGCGTCGCTGCCGCCCGATTCGCCGGCGAGGATCTCGGCGGCATCGCCCGGCGCCATGTGCAGCAGCAGGAAGTCGAGCACCGCGATGCACACCAGCACCACGAGCCCGTGCAGCAGCCGCCGCCCGAGGAAGCGCAGCAGCGGTGGAGGTCGTCCGCGCATCGGTCCTCAGCTCGCGAGGCTGACGCCAGCGAAGCTGTCGTGCGCGCCGTAGGGGCTGGTGATGAGGTTCTTCACGCGGCGGTTGAGCAGCGTGAAGTAGTTGATGTCGCCGATCGGAATGTTCGGCAGGTCGGTCATCACGATCTTCTGGAACTCCGCGAACTGCGCCTTTCGCTTGGCCGGATCGGTCTCGACCTGCGCGGCTTCGAGCAGCTTGTCGACCTCGGGGTTGGCGTAGCCCGACCCGTTGGAGAACACCACGCCCTTCTGGATGTTCTTCGACCAGTAGAAGCGCTGCACGCCCATGGTCGGGTCGGTCAGGTTGAAGGCGATGAAGTTGGTCGTGTCGAAGTCGTAGTCGGTGTAGACGCGCTTGTAGTAGCCCGCGAAGTCCTGGTTGCGCACCTCGACCGCGATGCCGATGCGCTGCATCGCCGCACGGAAGTAGTCGCCGGTGCTGCGGTAGTGGTCGCCGCCGGGCAGCGGGTCGTGCGTCATGCGGAAGCGCACGCCGTCGGCACCGGGCTTCAGGCCGGCCTCGTCGAGCAGCTTCTTCGCGATCTCGAGGTCGTACTTGTAGCTCGGCACGTCCTTCGAGTAGTACTGCACCATGTCGGCCGAGATCGGGCCGGTCGACGGGCGTCCGAAGCCGTACCAGATGTTCTTCAGCATGAACTCGCGGTTGAGCGCATGTGCGATGGCGCGACGCACGCGCACGTCGTTGAACGGCGCCTTGCGCAGGTTGAACTCGATGTACGCCATGGTGGCCAGCGCCTCGGTGCCCTTCTCGGCGATCTCCAGGTCGGGCAGGCTGCCCAGGCGCTTGGCGTCGGCCAGCGCGACCGGCATCGCGCCGCCGACGTCGACCTCGCCCGACTCGAACGCCGCCGAGCGGCCGGCCGGGTCGGGAATGATGCGCACGACGATGCGTTCGAGCGGCTTCTTGGTCTTGTCCCAGTAGTCGGGGTTGCGTTCCAGCGTGATGAACTGGCCGCGTTGCCACTCGACGAACTTGTAGGGGCCGGTGCCGACGGGCGCGACGTTGGCCGGATTGGTCATCAGGTCCTTGCCCTCGTACAGGTGGCGCGGCAGGATCTGCGACTCGATGCCCGCGAGCGCGTTCATCACGTAGGGCGCCGGCTTGGTGAAGCGCAGCACGGCGGTCAGCGGATCGGGCGTGTCGACCTTCTCCAGGTTGGCATAGGTCGAGCGGCCACGCGGGTGCGCGACCTTCCAGACGCTCATCGCCGAGTAGGCCAGGTCGGCCGAGGTGAAGGGCTTGCCGTCATGCCACTTCACGCCGGGGCGCAGCTTGAAGGTGAGCGAGAGGCCGTCGGCGCTCAGCAACCACGATTCCGCCAGTTCCGGCTTCGGCTTGAAGTCGAAGCCGTAGCTCACGAGGCCGTCGAACATCTTGCCCGACAGCAGGTAGATCTGCCCCGACGAATTGAATGCACCGGTCAGCATCACGGGCTCGGGCAGCGTGATGCGCAGGGTGTTCGCCTTGCCCGGCGTCTGGGCCAGTGCCTGGCCGGCGATCGTGCTGCCCAGCGCCAGGGCGCCGCTGCTGACCATCAGGGTTCTGCGCGACAGATCGGTCATGCGTACACCTCGCCGTGTGACGGTGTGGCGCGGACTTCGCACGACATGACATCGCGCATCGATGCGTAGGGGAGGAGCATGGTGGTTCCTGTGATGGTCAAGATGGGAGGACGGGAAGAGCGGGCATGCGCGGCCGTTCGGCTGGCAGTCGATCGGCTCAGGCGGCCCGGGCCGCCATGGCGAAGGAAGATGCATCGTTCATGGCATCGAAACCCCTCTGCAAGTCTTGGACCAGATCGTCCACCGCCTCCAGGCCGGCGGCGATGCGCACCAGCTGACCGCGGCCTTCGGTGAGCTGCATCGCCAGCGTGTCGCCGGACGGCACGGGCACCACCAGGCTCTCGAAGCCGCCCCACGACAGCCCGATGCCGAACACCTCGAGCCCGTCGAAGAAGCGCGCGAGCATGGGCTCGGGCATCGGCCGCAGCACGAACGAGAACACGCCCGATGCGCCGTCGTAGAGCCGCTTCCATGCGGCATGGCCCGGGTGCCTTTCCATCACCGGCGAGCAGACCTGCATCACTTCCGGCCGCGCCGCGAGCCAATGGGCCAGCGTGGTTGCGCTGGCGCCGTGCTGGCGCATCCGCACGCCCAGCGTGCGCAGCCCGCGCAGCCCCTGGTAGAGGTCGTCGGGCGACGCGGTCTGGCCGAAGCGCGTGGCCATCGTCGCCACCTCGCGCCAGGTGGACGGGTTGCACGCGGCCACGCCGAGGATGCAGTCGGAATGGCCGCAGATGTACTTGGTCGCCGACTGCACCGACACGTCCACGCCATGTTCCAGCGGGCGGAACAGCACCGGCGTGGCCCAGGTGTTGTCCATCACCACGCGGATGCCTGCGGCGCGGCAGCGTGCGCTGATCTGGTCGACATCGCAGACCTCGAAGGTCAGCGAACCGGGCGACTCGAGATACACCACCGCCGTATTCGGACGAAAGCGCCGTGCGATGCCGGCCGCATCGATCTCCGCGAAGAACTCGACCGTGCAGCCGAGCTGCGTGAGCGTCTGCTCGGCGAACTCGCGCACCGGCCAGTAGACGCTGTCGGTCATCAGCACGTGCGAGCCCGGCGGCGCGAGTGCCAGCAGCGACACGGTGCAGGCGGCCAGGCCGGACGGAAAGCAGATCGCGCGATGGGCGCCTTCGAGTTCGGCGATGGCCGACTCGAAGGCCTGCGTGGTCGGCGTGCCGAAGCGCCCGTAGTTGGTGGCCGGCTTGTCGTGCGGCGGCAGTGCTGCGCGCTCGCGCCATTCGCCGAGCGAGCCGGCCAGCACGGTCGATGCCCGGACCAGCGGCGGGTTGACGTAGGTGCACGCGGCGGGCGCCGCGTCGCGTGAAGACAGGCGGCCGGTACGCGTCAGTACGGTGTCCATCGACGGGGGATGACTGGCATGCATATTGCGATGAGCCGTGGCGCTCTGTGCTGAATGAAAGAAAACTTTATGTCCAGCCACAGTTAAATTTATTTGAATCTTTAGCTGCCGATCCCCATGACTGGAAAAGAAATTAATCTGGACAAGGTCGACCGCGTGCTGCTCGAAACCCTGCAGCGCGACTGCTCCATCCCGGTCAACGAGCTCGGGCAGCTGGTCAACCTGAGCGGGCCTGCGTGCTGGAAGCGCATCCAGCGGCTGAAGAGTGCCGGCGTCATCACGGCCGAGGTGGCGCTGTGCGATCCGGCCAAGCTCGACCGCGGCACGCTGGCCTTCGTGTTCATCCAGGCACGCGACCACAGCCAGGAATGGCTCAAGAGTTTTGCGGCTGCACTCGGGCAGCTGCCCGAGGTCACGGCCGCCTATCGCCTGAGCGGCGACATCGACTACCTGCTGCACGTGCTGGTGAGCGACATCGCCGACTACGACCGCTTCTACCAGCGGCTCATCCGCCTGGTGCAGCTGTCGAACGTGAGCTCCAGCTTCGCGATGGAGCGGATCAAGTACAGCACGGCGGTGCCGCCGCGCAACTGAGGCCGATGGCCGTCCGCCGGCTGTAGGCCCAGGCCTCAAGAGCGGCCATCAATCTGGAAAAAGCTGGTGCCTGGCACCACGGCGTCGGGCCGCTGGGCAGAGTCTCCCGTTCATCAACTCATTGCCTTGTGCATGCATTCATGAACGGAGAACGAGTGAGCAATCTCAAAGTCATCATGGCCCTCGCCACGGCCACCTTGTCGGCGTCCTGCGGGGGCTGTGCCGATCGCCAGGGCGGCTGCACCGCCAACGGCACCGCGCCCGTCTCGGGTGTCGCACTGGAGAACATCGACACCAGCGTGCGGCCGCAGGACGGGCTCTTCCAGTACGCCAACGGGCGCTGGCTCGCCAGGACGGAAATACCGGCCGAGAACACCTCGTGGGGCGCCTTCAACGAGGTGCTGGACCTGACCCAGCAGCAACTCAAGGAGATCGTCGAGGCGGAGCTGCCGACGAATGCCGATGCCGGACATCGCAGGGTCGTGGACTTCCATCGCAGCTTCATGGACGACGCTGCGGTCGAGCGGCTCGGCCTCTCGCCACTCGCCATCGAGATGGAACAGATCGACGGACTCATGCGGACCGACCAGGTTCATGCATGGATGGTGCGCTTCATGCGCATGGGCTTCGGGGACGGGTTGCCTTTCTATGTCGGCGTCCTGCAGGACGCGAAGAACGCGACGCGATACACCGCCGGACTGAACCAGGGCGGGCTCGGCCTGCCCGACCGGTCGTTCTATCTCGAGCCCGCGCTGGCGCCTCTGCTGGCGCGCTACCAGGCCCATGTGCAAGCCATGCTCGCCCTGGCGGGACAGCACGATGCGCGGCAGCAGGCCGCGGCGGTGGTCGCGCTGGAAACCGCCCTGGCGCGCGAACAGTGGAGCACGCTCGACAACCGCGATCCGGCCAAGACCTACAACCGCCGCGCGCTGTCCGGCCTGCCCGCGCTGCTGCCGGGTTTTCAGTGGGACATGTACCTCGCCGCGAGCGGCATCAGCCGAAGCGCCGACAGCATCGTCGTCTTCCAGCCCAGCTACCTTCAAGGTCTGAATGACGTGTTTGCGCAGACGCCGCTCTCGACATGGAAGGCCTACTTCCGGTGGCACCTGCTCCATGCGGCGGCCCCATTTCTTCCGGACAATTTCGTCCGGGAGAACTTCGCCTTCTACGGCACCGCGCTGGCCGGCACCCAGGCCTTGCAACCGCGGTGGAAGCGCGCACTGGCGGCGCAGGATCCGCTGCTCGGAGAAGCGCTCGGGAGGCTCTATGTCGAGAAGCGCTTTCCGGCCGAGTCGAAAGCCCGCACGCTGGCCCTGGTCGACCGGCTGCGCGAGGCCTTCCGCGCCAGCATCCAACGCCAGGACTGGCTCGGCGCGCAGAGCAAGGCGCGCGCGCTGCTCAAGCTCGACAACATGGCGGTCAAGATCGGCTACCCCGACGTGTGGCGCGACGATGGCGCACTCGAGATCCGGGCCGACGACCTGTGGGGCAACGTCGTGCGGGCGCACCGGTTCGACTACGACAGGCAACTGCGCAAGCTCGGTGGTCCGGTCGACCGCCAGGAGTGGCTGCTGTCGCCGCAGACCGTCAATGCGTACTACAACCCGATGGCCAACGAGATCGTCTTTCCCGCGGCGATCCTGCAGAAGCCCTTCTTCGATCCGGCGGCCGACGACGCGGTCAACTTCGGCGCGATCGGTTCCATCATCGGCCACGAGATGAGCCATGCCTTCGACGACCAGGGCTCGAAGTTCGACGAGAACGGCACGCTGTCGGAATGGTGGTCGCCGGCCGAACGCAGCGCCTACACGGCGCGGACCCGGACGCTGGTCGCGCAGTACGGCCAGTACAGCCCCGTGCCGGGCGCCTTGCTGAACGGGGAGTTCACGCTCGGCGAGAACATCGCGGACAACGCGGGCGTGTCGGTCGCGTTCCAGGCCTACCAGGCGACGCTGCAGCCCGGCGTGCGGCAGCAACTCGACGGGTTCACCGATGCGCAGCGCTTCTACCTGGGCCTGGCGAACGCCTTTCGCCTGAAGGTGCGCGAAGGGGAAGCGCGGCGGCGGCTGAACATCGATCCGCACGCGCCCGCCGAATTCCGCGTCGACGGAAGCGCGCGCAACCAGCCGGGCTTCGACGAGGCGTACGGGCTGGCGCCGACCGACCGGTTGTATGTCCCGCCGGCGCAGAGGTTCTCGCTGTGGTGAACCGGCCGTCCGGGCGCGGAGGGCCGCGACGCGCTTCGTGCGACGCGCTTCAGAGTGCCGAGCTGATCAGCGGTTGGCCCGCGAAGAACGCGGCCAGGTTGTCTTCGACGCGCTGACCCATGTCGGCGCGCGTTTCGTTCGTGTTGCTGGCCACGTGCGGCAGCAGCACCACGTTGTCGAGCGCCAGCAGTGCCTCGGGCACCTGGGGTTCGTGCGTGAACACGTCGAGCCCGGCGCCGGCGATGCGCTTGTTCACCAGGGCATCGACCAGCGCGTCCTGGTCGGTCACGGTGCCGCGCGAGATGTTGATCAGGAAGCCCTTCGGTCCGAGCGCGTCGAGGATTTCGCGCGACACCAGCCCGCGCGTGCCGTCGCCGCCCGCGCTCGCGATCACGAGGTAGTCGCACCATTGCGCGAGCTCCTTGAGCGTGGGCGCGTAGCCGTAGTCCACGTCGGGCACCGCGTTGCGGTTGTGATAGCGCACCTGCATGTCGAAGCCCGAGGCGCGGCGCGCGATCGCGCGGCCGATGCGCCCGAGCCCGAGGATGCCGAGCCGCTTGCCCGACACCTTGGTGGCGAGCGGGAACTGGCCGGTGAGCCAGCCGCCGCGCCGCACGAAGCGGTCGGCCGCACTCACGCCGCGCGACACGTCCATCAGCAGGGCGAAGGCGGTGTCGGCCACGCAGTCGTTCAGAACGTCCGGCGTGTAGCCGACCGCGATGCCGCGCGCACGCGCCGCGTCGAGGTCGAAGGCGTCGAGCCCGACGCCGAAACTGGAGATCACCTTCAGCGCGGGCATCGCGTCGATCAGCGCCTTGTCGGCGCCATAGCGTGCCGAGGTGACGACGCCGACGAACTCGCCGCCATGCGCGGCCAGGAAGGCCTTCGGGTCGCTTTCCTTCCAGAGCGCGTGCACGTCGTACCGGGTCGACAGGCTGGTTTCGAGGGCGGGCAGCAGCGGACCGAGCTGGAGGAGGCGATGCGACATGGCGATGGACAAAGTGGTTGCGAAAGTCGAGGGACGGCTGCGGCAATCAGAGCCACATGCCGTTGCCGGGCATGCGGATCGTCGTGGCGGGGTCGCTGCCGCCGGCCAGTGCGCCGATCGCGAGGCTCAGCAGCGAGATGAAGATGCTCGCGAAGAAGGCCGTCCAGAAGCCCGAGATGCGAAAGCCGCGGACCAGCGCCGACACCAGCATCATCATCAGCGCGTTGATCACCAGCAGGAACAGGCCGAAGGTCAGCAGCGTCAGCGGCAGCGTGAGCAGGATCAGCAGCGGCTTGACGATGGCGTTGGCAAAGCCGAGCAGCAGCGCCGACACGACCAGCGCGCCGGCGCTGTCGAACTTGAGGCCGCGAAACAGATGGCTGGCCACCCAGAGAGAGAGGGCGGTGATGGCCCAGTGCAGGAGGAAAGGCGTGAGGTTGTGGAGCATGTGGGACTCGTCCGCGGGGGTCGCTGGGGATGAATTGCATGATAGCGGCGGCTGTTTGCACGACGGCCCGTGCGGCGTCAATGTCCGACGGAACTTCACTGTGGCCGCATCGGTCTACGATCGCGCACCCCTACCGAAGAGTCCACGTTCCATGAGCCGTTCCAGTCCCAGTGTCCGCTACGCATCGAGTCCGCTGCTGGCCAGCAGGACGCCTGTCTGGCGCAGCAAGTTCATCGTCGCGAGCATGGCGTTCGGCTTCCTGGTGCTCGCCGGCCGTGCCTTCGACGTGCAGGTGCTCGACCATCCCTTCTTCCAGCACCAGGGCGAGGTGCGCTACCTGCGCACGCTGGAGCTGCCGGCCGACCGCGGGCGCATCCTCGACCGCAACGGCCTGATCATCGCGGCCGACGTGGTGGCGCCCAGCATCTGGGCCGTGCCCGAGGACGTCGACCGCGAGGATCCGGCCGTGCAGGCCAAGCTGCGGCAGGCCGCGAAGCTGCTGGGTCTGTCCGCGCAGGACCTCGATGCCAAGCTGAGCGACGAGGACAAGAGCTTCGTCTGGATCCAGCGGCAGGTCGATGCCGCCATCGCCAAGCAGGTGGCCGCGCTCGACATCAAGGGCTTCTACCAGCGGCGTGCCTACAAGCGCGAATACCCCGAAGGCGAGGCCGCGGCGCACGTGGCGGGCTTCACCAACGTCGAGGACGTCGGACAGGAAGGCGTGGAACTCGCCTTCGAGAAGAAGCTGGCCGGCAAGGCCGGCCTGCGCCACGTCATCAAGGACCGGCTCGGCGCCGTCATCGAGGACACGGGCGATCAGGTGCCGCCGGTGGACGGCCAGGACGTCCAGCTGAGCATCGACGAGCGCGTTCAGTCCGTGGCCTACCAGACCGTGCGCGAGGCGGTCGTCGAGAACAAGGCGCATGCGGGCAGCGCGGTGGTGGTCGACGCGCACACCGGCGAACTGCTGGCGATGGCGAACTACCCGAGCTTCGACCCGAACGACCGGCGCAAGCTGACCGGCGAGCAGCTGCGCAATCGCGCGATGACCGACACCTTCGAGCCCGGCTCGACCATGAAGCCGATCACCATCGCCACCGCGCTGCAGCTCGGTCGCGTGAAGCCGACGACCATCATCGACACCAACCCCGGCTCGGTGAACGTGACCGGCTCGACCATCCACGACGACGAGAACTTCGGCGTGCTGACCGTGGCGGGCGTGATCCAGAAGTCGAGCAACGTCGGCGCCACGAAGATCTCGCAGCGCATGTCGGCCGAGGAGATGTGGGACTCCTTCACCGCGGTCGGCTTCGGCCAGAAGCCGCAGACCGAATTTCCGGGCGCCGCGAGCGGCCGGCTGCGGCCGTGGAAGTCGTGGCGGCCGATCGAGCAGGCCACCATGTCCTATGGCTACGGCCTGTCGGCGTCGCTGTTCCAGATCGCGCATGCGTACACCGCCTTCGCCAACGACGGCGAAGTGATCCCGGTGAGCCTGGTGAAGACGGCCGCCGCACCGGCGGGCGTGCGCGTGTTCTCGGCCGACGTGGCGTCGGAAGTGCGCCAGATGATGCATCTCGCCGCGGCGCCGGGCGGCACCGCGCCGCTGGCCCAGACCGAAGGCTATTCGGTCGGCGGCAAGACCGGCACCGCGCACAAGCAGGTCGGCAAGGGCTACGCGAGCAACAAGTACCGCGCCTGGTACACCGGCATGTCGCCGATCGACAAGCCGCGCGTCATCGTGGCCGTGATGATCGACGAGCCCAGCGCCGGCAAGTACTTCGGCGGCCTGGTCGCCGCGCCGGTGTTCAGCCGCATCGTGCAGCAGACGCTGCGCATCCTGAACGTGGTGCCGGACCTGGCGGTGAAGCCGGGAACGCGTTGAGGGGCGATATACCGCGGTCGTGTGATGTGCCTCGCGGAAACCTTTGAGCAGAATGGTCCGCACGAGAGGAGTGCGGAATGAGACATTCAAACCACGAGACAAGAGACGACAGCGGCGACCGAGAGGCGCTTGCAGGCGCGCGCCAGGGCCGGGGCGCGCGCTGATCCATGCTGAAGAACATCCTGATCGGCGTGCTGCTGGTGGCGACGGTGCTCCTGGCCATCGCCGTGATCCGGCTGGAGGGCTACCACTATGCGTCGGAGGCCGGCATGTGCCCGCAGGCCTACGCACGTGATTCGATCGCCAGGCTGGCGCGCCACAAATGCCTGCACAACGCGGGGTCGCGCAACCCGCTCGAGCATCTGTTCTATGGCGTGATGGCCGACTGAGCCACCAGCCATTCCCTGAACACCGCCAGCGCGGGCCGCTCGTCCGGCAGCGCCGGTTCGACGAGCAGGTAGCTGCGCTCGCCGCGCAATGGCCGGTCGCAGGCGATCACGAGTTCGCCGCGCGCGAGCTCGGCCTCGATCAGCATGCGCGGGATCAGCGCGCAGCCCAGGCCGTGGCCGGCCGCGGTGGCCGTCATCGAGAACAGCTCGTAGCGCGGTCCGCTGTGCGCATGCGGCGCGTCCACGCCCTGCGCCTCGAACCATTGGCGCCAGCCGTCCGGCCGTGTGCTCTGCTGCAGCAGCGGCAGTTGCGCCACCGCCGCGGGGTCGATCTGCGCGCGCGGTGCGATCAGCGCCGGGCTGCAGACCGGCACCACGTCCTCGGGAAACAGCACGGTCGAACGCGTGCCGGCCCAGTTCGCCGCCTGGGCCGGCGTGCCCGCATAGAGCGCGGCGTCGAAGGGCGTGTCCGTGAAGAGAAAAGGCCGGGTGCGCGTCTCGATGTGCACCGTGATGTCCGGATGCCGCGCCGCGAAGTCCGGCAGCCGAGGGATCAGCCAGCGCGTCGCGAAGGTCGGCACCGCCGCCAGCTGCAGCGCGCCGCCCTGGCCCTGGCGCGCCATCGCGTCGAGCGTGTCGCGCTCCATGGTGTCGAGCTGGCGCGCGATCTGCCGCGCGTAGTCGGCGCCGGCCGGCGTCAGCGCGACGCCATGGCGCGTGCGCCGGAACAGCGCCATGCCGAGGAAGGCCTCGAGCGCCGTGATCTGGCGCGACACCGCACTCTGCGTGAGCGACAGCTCCTGCGCGGCGCGCGTGTAGCTCTCGTGCCGCGCGGCCGCCTCGAAGCAGACCAGCGCCTGGGTCGACGGAATTTTTCTTCGCATGGTATGCGTGGGTTACATAGTTGGTTTCAACCCGTCTCGCCCTGAGCTGGCTGGCGGGACGCGCCGCCATTGTGCTGTGACGTGCGCTGAACGCATATCTGGGTGTCGAATCGTCGTTTGCACGGGCTGCGCGCGCGGCTTACCATCTCCTGCTCTTTCAGACACACCACCGATCCGGAGATCTCGCCATGGCCGCCAAAGCCCAATTCCACTGGGATGACCCCTTTCTTCTCGACCAGCAACTGACCGACGAAGAACGCATGATCCGCGACGCGGCCAATGCCTACTGCCAGGAACGTCTGGCGCCGCGCGTGACCGAGGGCTTCCGCAGCGGCGTGACCGATCCGGCGATCTTCCGCGAGATGGGCGCGCTGGGCCTGCTGGGCCCGACGATCCCCGAGCAGTACGGCGGCCCGGGCCTCAACTACGTGGCCTACGGTCTGATCGCCCGCGAGGTGGAACGCGTCGACTCGGGCTACCGCTCGATGGCCAGCGTGCAGAGCTCGCTCGTGATGGTGCCGATCTTCGAATTCGGCTCCGAAGGCCAGAAGCAGAAGTACCTGCCCAAGCTCGCCAGCGGCGAATGGATCGGCTGCTTCGGCCTGACCGAACCCGACCACGGTTCGGACCCCGGCAGCATGGCGACGCGCGCGAAGAAGGTGCCCGGCGGCTACGAATTGCGCGGCAACAAGATGTGGATCAGCAACTCGCCGATCGCCGACGTGTTCGTGGTCTGGGCCAAGGAAGTCAGCGAGTCCGGCGCGGTCGGCCCGATCCGCGGCTTCGTGCTCGAGAAGGGCATGAAGGGCCTGTCGGCACCGGCGATCCACGGCAAGGTCGGCCTGCGCGCCAGCATCACCGGCGAGATCGTGATGGACGGCGTGTTCTGCCCCGAAGAAAACGCCTTCCCCGAAGTGCAGGGCCTGAAGGGTCCGTTCACCTGCCTCAACAGCGCGCGCTACGGCATCTCGTGGGGCGCCATCGGTGCCGCGGAAGATTGCTGGCACCGTGCCCGCCAGTACGTGCTGGACCGCAAGCAGTTCGGCCGCCCGTTGGCCGCCAATCAACTGATCCAGAAGAAGCTGGCCGACATGCAGACCGAGATCACGCTGGGCCTGCAAGGCAGCCTGCGCCTGGGCCGCATGAAGGACGAAGGCATCGCCGCAGTCGAGATCACCTCGATCATGAAGCGCAACAACTGCGGCAAGTCGCTCGACATCGCCCGCATGGCGCGCGACATGATGGGTGGCAACGGCATCAGCGACGAGTTCGGCGTGGCGCGCCACCTGGTGAACCTGGAAGTCGTGAACACCTACGAAGGCACGCACGACATCCATGCGCTGATCCTGGGCCGCGCGATTACGGGCATCGCAGCCTTCGCGAATTGACCCACCCCCGTCCCTCGCTCACTTCGTGTAGCTCGACTCCCCCCTCAAGGGGGCGACACCGGCGGACCGGCGGAGCCGGTTCCGCGGTGTCTCACGAGGGGAAAGTGCACATTGGACACACCGATGACGACAAATGAAACGGCCGGCGCGCTTGCCGGCCTCAAGGTGCTCGACCTGTCCCGTGTGCTCGCGGGACCGTGGTGCACGCAGATCCTCGCCGACCTGGGCGCCGACGTCGTGAAGATCGAGCGCCCCGGCCTGGGCGACGACACGCGCGGCTGGGGCCCGCCCTTCCTCAAGGACGCGGACGGCAACGACACCAGCCAGTCGACCTATTTCACCGCCTGCAACCGCAACAAGCGCTCGGTCACGATCGACATGGCCACGCCCGAAGGCCAGGCGCTGCTGCAGCGCATGGCCGCGCAGAGCGACGTGGTGGTGGAGAACTTCAAGACCGGCGGACTCGCGCAGTACGGGCTCGACTACGCGAGCCTCAAGGCGGCGAACCCGCGGCTCATCTACTGCAGCGTGACCGGCTTCGGCCATGACGGACCGCATGCGCAGCGCGCCGGCTACGACCTGATGATCCAGGCCACCAGCGGGATGATGAGCATCACCGGCCGTCCCGACGAAGATGCCGGCGGCGGCCCGCTGCGCGTCGGCGTGGCGCTGACCGACCTGTTCACCGGCGTCTACGCGAGCACCGCGATCCTCGCTGCCATCGAGGTGCGGCACCGCACCGGCGTTGGCCAGCACATCGACATGGCGCTGCTCGACGTCGGCATGGCGATCCTCGCGAACCAGGCGAGCGCCTTCCTCAATACCGGCAGCGTGCCGCAGCGCCAGGGCAACAGCCATCCGAGCCTCGCGCCGTACCAGGACTTCCAGACGGCCGACGGCGCGATGCTGCTGGCCATCGGCAACAACGGCCAGTTCGCGCGTTTCTGCGAGGCGGCCGGCCATGCCGAATGGGCGGCCGACGAGCGCTTCGCGACCAACTCGCTGCGCGTCAAGCACCGCGGCGTGCTGATCCCGCAGATGCAGGAGGTGACCCGCACGCGCAGCACCGCCGACTGGATCGCGCTGCTCGAGGACAAGGCGGTGCCCTGCGGTCCAATCAACAACATCGCCCAGGCCTTCGACGACGAACAGGTCAAGGCGCGCGGGCTGGCGGTGACGCTGCCGCGCGATGCGGGCGACGGCATCGCCGCGATCACCGGCGTGGCGAGCCCGCTGCGTCTGTCGGCCACGCCGCCGGTGCTGCGCCGTGCGCCGCCGGCGCTCGGTCAACACACCGACGAGGTGCTGGCCGAGTGGGGCGTGGACGCCACGCAGATCGCGGCATTGCGCGCGGCAGGGGTGCTCTGACGGCCTCTGTGCCCTCCGCGCATCCGGCGCACGGCCCGTCGGGCGCCGGAGCGCCGGCCGATCGTGCGCGCCGCGCATCGGCTGCGCCCGCGCCCGACGCGCTGACGCCGGCCGACCGCTACGCCGAGCTCTTCGTCGCGGTGCAGTCGGCGCGCGTCTTTCCCGACAGCAAGACCTTCGTCGATTGCGCGCCGCGCGGCGCGCCGGCCGACATCCTGGCGGCCTACCGCGCCGGGCACGCCGCGCCGGGCTTCGATCTCGCCGCCTTCGTGCATGCGCATTTCGACGTGCTGCAGCCGCGGGCGAGCGACTACGTGTCGACGCCCGGCCAGCCGCTGCGCACGCACATCGACGAGCTCTGGCCGGTGCTGACGCGCCAGCCGCTCGGCCATCCGCCGCGCGGCTCGCTGCTGCAGCTGCCGCATCCCTACGTGGTGCCCGGCGGGCGTTTTCGCGAGCTCTACTACTGGGACTCCTACTTCACGATGCTGGGCCTGGCGGCCAGCGGCGAGCACGTCCTGCTGCGCGACATGCTGGGCAACTTCGCGCATCTGATCGACAGCTACGGCCATGTGCCCAACGGCACGCGCACCTACTACCTCGGCCGCTCGCAGCCACCGCTGTTCGCCTTCATGGTCGGGCTCGCGCAGACGCTCGGCCATGCGCGCGCGGCCGGCTTCCTGCCGCAGCTGCAGAAGGAGCATGCCTGGTGGATGCGCGGCGCCGACGCGCTGTCCGCCGGCCAGGCCGACCGGCGCGTGGTGCGGCTCGCGGACGGTCGCCTGCTCAACCGCTACTGGGACGAGCGCGCCGCGCCGCGCGAGGAAGCCTGGCGCGAGGACGTCGAGACGGCGCGCGCCTCGGGCCGCGACGCGGCCGAGGTCTACCGGCATCTGCGCGCCGCAGCCGAGTCGGGCTGGGACTTCAGCACGCGCTGGCTGGCCGAGCCGGTGGCGTGCGCGGCGCCCGGGTCGGCTGCCGAATCCGGCGCATCGGATTCGCTGGCCACCATCTGCACCACCGACATCGTGCCGGTCGACCTCAACGCCTTTCTCTACAAGCTGGAGACGACGATCGCCGCGCTTTGCGCCGAGACCGGCGACGGCGACGGTGCCAGCCGCTTCGAGGCCCTGGCGCTGGCGCGCCGGACCGCGCTGAACGAACGGCTCTGGGATGCCGCGCAAGGCGCGTACTTCGACTTCGACTGGCAGCGCGACGTGCGACGCAGCGGCTTGACCGCGGCCTGTGTCGCGCCGCTGTTCGCCGGCCTGGCCGAACCCGCGCAGGCCGAGGCGCTGGCCGCGACCGTGTCGCAACGGCTGCTGGCGCCAGGCGGGCTGTCGACCACCGAATGCACCAGCGACCAGCAATGGGACGTGCCCAACG
Organism: Variovorax sp. GW821-FHT10B04; assembly: GCF_059415645.1. Lineage (NCBI taxonomy): Bacteria > Pseudomonadati > Pseudomonadota > Betaproteobacteria > Burkholderiales > Comamonadaceae > Variovorax > Variovorax sp. GW821-FHT10B04. Next base: position 128,810 of record NZ_JBWKNQ010000002.1, on the reverse strand, counting down.
GATGGGCCGCGCTGCAGTGGATGGCGATCCGCGGCTTCGATGACTACGGCCAGGTCGCGCTGGCGCAGACGATCTCGCGGCGCTGGCTCGCCACCGTGGCGGCGGTCTATGAACGCGAGGGCAAGCTGGTCGAGAAGTACGCGCTGCGGCGTGCCGACGACGCGCACTCGGCTGGCGGCAGCGGCGGCGAATACCCGCTGCAGGACGGCTTCGGCTGGACCAACGGCGTCACGCGTGCGCTGCTCGATGCCGAGCCCGGCCACAGCGCGCACGGCTGCGTGGCGCATGCGGCCGTGCCGCAGCACCGCTGAGCCCGCGCAGCGCGTTCGGCGCCGTCGGCGGGCCCGGCAGCTTCAGCGCGGCTTCTCGAAGCCGCCGTCGATCCAGGCCGTGGCGCTGGCCTGGCTCAGCTTGAAGGTCGGCGCCACGCGCACTGTGCCCAGCAGCTCGCCCAGCGCGTCGTGCGCACTCAGGGTTGCATAGGGCTGGTCCTCGTCGGGCACGATGGACAGCGACACGCGCACGCGGCCTGCGTCGGTGTCGACGTTCAGGTTCTTGTTGAGCTGCGCATGGAGCTGCTGCTCGTGGCGGCGCAGCACCTCGTTGGCGGTCTTCACCAGCGTGTGGAAGGCCGGCGTGTCGAGCGGCTTCGGGTTCTTCTTGTCGCGGCCCATGGTCCAGGGCCCGACCAGTGCGGGCTCGGCTTCGCCGTGGCGCGTCATCGACACGGCCCAGCCGTCGTCTTCCTCGTTCTTGATCACGCGGGCAGTCCAGGTGTCGTCGCGCCAGAGGCGGGCTTCCTGGACCGGGGTGGACTCGCTGTCCTGGCTCTCGTCGGTCATCTCGGTTCTTGCGGCAAACCGGCAAGCTTAGGGCATGCGCGGCAGCTTCGGCGCATCAGAACGCGCGGCCGAGGATCGCCAGCGCGAACACCAGGACGCCGAGCACCAGGTTCACGCCGACCAGCCGGCGGATCGTGTTCAGCTGCGCCGCGGCAAGCGGCCAGGCCGCCTGGGCCACGGCGCGCTGCAGCCGGCGAAACGGCGCGAAGCGGATGTGCAGGAACAGCGCCATCATCAGCAGCCCGATCGTGAACATGCCGTGCACGCGCCAGTGCACGTGCGCGAAGCCGCCGCTCAGGCCGATCAGCGCGAGACCGCTGAGCAACGCCACCGCAACCGCGATCGACACGCCCGTGAAGAAGCGCGACAGCGCCGCCGCCATGAAGGGCAGGCGCTGCGGCGGCGGCAACGTGGCGACGGCCGCCGGCCGCACCGCGAGGTGCATCACCGCCATGCCGCCGACCCAGAAGGCGACGGCCAGCACGTGCAGGAAGAGAAGGAAAACGAGGAGCGTGGGGTTTGTGGTCATGCCCGAGCGTAGACCACCGCGCCGGGCGGGCGCCGCACGCGCTGCGCGCCGGTGCCCTCAGTGCCACGGCGGGCGCTCGGCGCGGGTCGTCGCAACCACTCCTGCACTTCGCTGCGGCCGAGTCCCAGGTCCTTGAGTTCGTGGTCGCTCATGCCGCGGATCTCGAAGCGCTGGTGTGCGTGATGGCGCGCCGCCACCAGGCGTGCGGCCATGCGACGCAGCGCACCGCGCAACGTGCCGGCGGTGGAGAACGAGAAGCGGGAGAAGAAGGACATGGTGGACTCCGGTCGAGGGAGCGCCATCTTCGGACGATGCAATCCATCGTGGAAGTTGAGATTTCTGAGGCTTCCCATCAGCATTCCTGATGTCGGGATTTCAGTGACACTTCCGCCCATGCGCCATCTCAACCTCGACCAGCTGCGCACGCTGGTGTCCATCGCCGACCTCGGCACCTTCTCGGCCGCTGCGCAGGCGCTGCACCTGGCGCAGCCCACGGTGAGCCTGCACGTGAGCGAACTCGAGTCGCGGCTCGGCACCACGCTGGTGGTGCGCGGCAGCCGCAGCGTGACACCGACCGCGGCCGGTGCGGCGCTGGTCGAGCGCGCACGCCGGCTGCTGCGCGATGCCGACGAGGCGATCGACGCCGTCCGGCGCCAGAGCGAAGGCCGGCTGGGCCGCGTGCGCGTCGGCACGTCCACCGGCGTCGTGATCGACCTGCTGCCGCAGGTGCTCGAGGCGCTGCAGGCCTCGCATCCGGGCATCGACGTCGAGGTCTGCATCCTCGGCTCGGCCGAGGCGATGTCGCGGCTGGCGCTCGGCACGCTCGACATCGGCCTGGTCGCGATGCCGCAGCCGCCGATGCGCGATCTGGTCGTCACCGCCTGGCGCACCCAACCGATGATGGTCTTCGTGCCCGCGCGCTGGGACACGCCGAAACGCGCCACGCCCCGGTGGCTGGCCGAGCAGCCGCTGATCTTCAACGACGCGACCACCCACATGTACCGGCTCACGATGGAATGGTTCGCACGCGCGGGTTTTGCGCCGCGCGCACGCATCGAGCTCAACTACGACGCCGCCATCCGCAGCCTGGTCGCGGCGGGCTATGGCGCCGCGCTGCTGCCGATGCAGGCGGCGGCCGACCCCGCGCCGGACGCGCGCGTCCGGCTGCTGCCGCCGAGCCCGCGGCTCGTCCGCCGGCTCGGCATCGCGCACCGTGCGCGCGGCACGCTCGACGGCGCGACGGCCAGCGTGATCGACACCCTGATGCAGTTCCGCCAGGCCTGACGACGCGCCGGCGGCGGCCGATCCGCCTGCCCGCCGTCCTCGGGTTTCCCCCCGGTCCGGCGTCGTTGTTGCCTCCAATCAAAGCTGCTAGCATCAACTTACTTACCGGCCGACATGTAAAAAACGAAGCCCCGACACAGGGGCGAGGGGCCGGAAACCAGACGATCTTTGAAAGACGTGAGAGGACGACATGCAGGGCCTGATGCAGACGAAAGCGCTGCTGATCTCCACGTTGCTGGAGCACGCAGCAACGCACCACGCCGATGTGGAAATCGTGTCGCACGTGGACATGTCCACCTGCGTGCGAACCACCTGGGGCACGGTGTCCGGCCGCGCGCAGCGGCTCGCGAATGCGCTGCAGGGGCTGGGCGTGGCACCGGGTGCGCGCGTGGCCACGCTGGCCTGGAACACCCATCGCCACCTCGAGCTGTACTACGCCGTGTCCGGCATGGGCGCGGTGCTGCACACCGTCAATCCGCGGCTGTTCCCCGAGCAGATCGCCTACATCCTCAACCATGCGGCCGATGAAGTCGTGTGCTTCGACCTCGGCTTTGCGCCGCTGGTCGCGCAGGTCGCGTCGCAGCTGACCTCGGCCAAGGCGTTCATCGCGCTGTGCCCGCGCGACCGCATGCCGGCGCTCGATCTGCCGGCGCCGCTGTTCTGCTACGAGGACCTGGTCGATGGCGGCGCTCCGGCCTTCGCGTGGCCCGCGCTCGACGAGAACACCGCTTCATCGCTCTGCTACACCTCCGGCACCACCGGCAATCCGAAGGGCGTGCTCTACAGCCATCGCTCGACCGTGCTGCATTGCTGGACCGCCTGCGCCACCGACGGCCTCGGCCTGAGCGCGCAGGACAGCGTGCTGCTCGCGGTGCCGATGTTCCACGTCAACGCCTGGGGCATCCCGTACGCGGCGGCGATGTGTGGCGCCAAGCTCGTGCTGCCCGGGCCCGACCTGGGCGGCGAGCGGCTGTTCCAGCTGATGCGCGACGAGCGCTGCACCTTCTCGCTGGGCGTGCCGACCGTCTGGCTCGGCTTCTTCCAGTACGCCGAGAAGCTCGACCCCGCAGCGCGCGCCGCGCTGCGCCTGAAGCGCGTGGTGGTCGGCGGCTCGGCCGCGCCGCGCGCCATCATCGAGAAGTTCGAGCACCTGTTCGGCGCCTACGTGATCCAGGCCTGGGGCATGACCGAGACCAGCCCGCTCGCCACCATCGGCAACCTGCTGCCACGCCATGAAGGCGTCGCGCTGGAAGAGCGCTTCGCCGTGCAGGCGCGCCAGGGCCGCGCCATCTTCGGCGTCGAGATCGCCGTGTTCGACGCCGAAGGCCGCCGCCTGCCAGCGGGCGACCACACGCCGGGCGAACTCAAGGTCCGCGGGCCGTGGGTGGTGTCGGCGTACTACGGCCAGCAGCCCGGCGCCGAGCTCGACGCCGACGGCTGGTTCGCCACCGGCGACGTCGCGCTGATCGATGCCGACGGCTACGTGCAGATCACCGACCGCTCGAAGGACGTGATCAAGTCCGGCGGCGAATGGATCTCGTCGATCGACATCGAGAACCTCGCGGTCGGCCATCCGAAGGTCAAGGAAGCCGCCGTCATCGGCGCGTACCACAGCAAGTGGCAGGAGCGCCCGCTGCTGATCGTCGTGCCCAACGAAGGCGTGCAGGTCACCGGCGAAGAGATCCTCGCCTTCATGCAGGACCGCATCGCGCGCTGGTGGATGCCCGACGAGGTGGTCTTCGTCGACGAACTGCCGCACACCGCGACCGGCAAGCTGCTGAAGACCCGGCTGCGCGAGCAGTTCCGCACGCACCGGCTGCCGACCGACACCGCCGCGGGCTGACGCCCCGGCCTCACCGCGCCGGCGCTGCGGCGGAGTTCCGTGACAGCGACACCCACAACAGGAGACACGCATGCAAAGCCCATTCAGGATCAGCCCGGTCGCCGTCTGCGCGGCCCTTCTTCTCGCCTGCGGCGCGGCGAGCGCCCAGGTGAGCGACGACGTCGTGCGCATCGGCGTCATGGCCGACCAGACCGGCCCTTACTCCGGCAACGGCGGCCCCGGCTCGTCGCTCGCCGTGAAGATGGCCGTCGAGGACTTCGGCGGCAAGGTGCTCGGCAAGCCGGTCGAGGTGATGGTCGCCGATGACCAGAACAAGCCGGACGTCGGCCTCAACATCGCGCGCAAGTGGCTCGACACCGAGAAGGTCGACACCATCGTCGGCGGCTCCGCATCGTCGATCGCGCTGGGCGTATCGACCCTGATGAAGGAGCGCAAGAAGCCCTACCTGATCGCCGGCACCGTGAGCGCCGAGCTGACCAACAAGTCCTGCTCGCCGATGAACTTCCAGTTCCTCACCGACACCTATGCGCTGCCGCGCGCCGGCGTGCAGAGCCTGATGAAGCAGGGCGTGAAGAGCTTCTACTTCATCACCGTCGACTACGCCTTCGGCCAGGCCTACCAGGACGACGCGACCAAGTTCATCAATGCCGCGGGCGGCAAGGTGGTCGGCTCCGTCAAGCATCCGCTGGGCGCGACGGACTTCTCGTCGTACCTGCTGCAGGCGCAGTCCAGCGGGGCACAGGCCATCGTGATCCTGAACGCCGGCCTCGACCTGTCGAACGCGCTGAAGCAGGCGGCCGAATACAAGATCACGCGCGGCGGCCAGGTGGTGTCGGTGTTCGGCATGACCATCAACAGCGTCGCTGCGATGGGCCTCGACGTGGCGCAGGGCCTGCAGTTGACGGTGCCTTTCTACTGGGACCGCGACGAGCCGTCGCGCGAATGGTCGAAGCGCTTCATGGCCCGCAACAAGGGCGTCGTGCCGACCTACATCCATGCCGGCGCCTACAGCGCGGCCATGCACTACCTGAACGCCGTGAAGGCGGCCGGCACCGACGACGGCGCGACCGTCGCCGCCAAGATGAAGGAGATGCCGATCAACGACTTCTTCTCGAAGGACGTGAAGGTGCGCGAGGACGGCCAGGCGCTGCGCACGGTCTATGCGGTGCAGGTCAAGAAGCCGTCGGAGTCGAAGGCACCGAACGACTACTACACCGTGCGCGCCGAGATCCCGCCCGAGCAGACCTGGCGTCCGCTGAGCGAGAGCGCCTGCGACTACATCAAGGCCAAGTGAGCGTGTCTGCGTCCGTGCCCGTCGCCGAAGGTTGCCTCGCGCCGCGGCGCGTGCTGTTCGAGCCCGTGCGCCTGCGCGGCATGACGGCGCGCAACCGCGTGGCGATCTCGCCGATGCAGCAGTACGCGGCGATCGAAGGCGGCCTGGCGAACGACTGGCACCTGGTGCATCTCGGGCGCTTCGCGCTCGGCGGTGCGGGCATCGTGTTCGTCGAGTCGACCGCGGTCGAGCCGCGCGGGCGCAACACGCACGGCGACATCGGCCTGTGGGACGACGCGCAGGTGGCACCGCTGCGGCGTGTCGCCGACCTGCTGCGCGGCCAGGGCGCGGTGCCGGCGATCCAGCTCGGCCACACGGGCCGCAAGGGCGCGCTGCAGACCTGGTGGCAAGGCCACGGCCCGCTGAACGACGCCGATGCGGCGCGCGGCGAAGGCCCCTGGCCGGTGGTCGGGCCGAGCGCGCTGCCGGTCGACGCGGGCTGGCCCACGCCGTCGGCGCTGAGCGAAGACGAGATCCATGCGCTGGTCGCGGCCTGGGCCGCTGCCGCACGGCGCGCCGCCGATGCCGGCTTCGAGATGCTGGAGATCCATGGCGCGCACGGCTACCTGATCCATCAGTTCCTCTCGCCCGAATCCAACCGGCGCACCGACGGCTATGGCGGCAGCGCCGCCAACCGCCAGCGCTTCGCGCTCGAGGTCGCGCGCGCCGTGCGTGCCGCCTGGCCGGCCGAACGGCCGCTCGCCTGGCGCATCTCGCTGGCCGACCTGGACGACGGCACGCTGCCGATGGACGCGATGGTCGGCTTCGTCGGCGCGTTGCGCGATGCGGGCGTCGACGTGCTCGATTGTTCGTCGGCGGCCGGCATCTCCAGCTATCCGGCGAACGGCGCGCGCGTGCCGCGCGGGCTCGACTTCCGCGCCGACGATGCGGCCGAGATCCGCCGCCGCACCGGCATCGCGATCATGGCGGTCGGCTTCATCCTCGATGCGCATGCGGCGCAGGACCTGGTGGCGCGCGGCGCCGCCGACCTTGTCGCGCTGGGCCGCGAGGCCCTCTTCAATCCCAACTGGGCAGTGCACGCCGAGCAGCAGCTGCAGCACGACCCGTCGCATGCGCTGTGGCCGCGGGCCTACCGCTCCTGGCTGGCCAAGCGCGCGCCATTGGCCGACCCGGTGCGCGCCGCGGCTGCGGCCCGCGCATCGGCGGCGAAGGAAACCTGACATGCCAAGACCCCCACGCTCATCGCTTCGCGTATCGCTGCCCCCCGAGGGGGCGCGTCAGTGCCTTCGGGCGGCCGGACGGCACTGACATGCAGCAGATCGACATCCTCACGCCGCAGCGCGACCTGCTCGGCGAATGCCCGCTCTGGGACGTGCGCAGCCAGTCGCTGTACTGGATCGACGGCCGCGGCGCGCTGGTGCATCGCTACACGCCCGCGACCGGCGCGAAGGCGCAATGGCAGGCGCCCGCGCACATCGGCTCGATCGCGCTGTGCGAGAGCGGCCGGCTGCTGCTGGCGCTGGAACATGACTTCCATCTGCTCGACGTGGACAGCGGTGCGCTCGTGCCGCTGGGCGCTGGCGTCACGCACGGCGCCGAGCGCATGCGGCTGAACGACGGCCGCTGCGACCGCGGTGGACGCTTCGTGGTCGGTTCGATGACGCTGGGCCGCGCCGAACCCGAAGGCGCGCTTTACCAGCTCGCCGGCGACCGCAGCGTCGCCACGCTCGACCGCGGGATCATGCTGGCCAACGCCACCTGCTTCAGCCCCGACGGCCGCTGGCTCTATTTCGCCGACAGCCACACGCACCAGATCCGCCGCTATCCGTACGACCCCGCGACCGGTGCCACCGGCGCGAGCGAGGTGCTGATCGACACGCGTGAATATGGCTCCGCGCCCGACGGCGCCACGGTCGACAGCGAAGGCCATCTGTGGGTCGCGCTGGTGCAGGCCGGCCAGCTCGCGCGCTTCACGCCCGATGGCCGGCTCGAACGCAGCATCCAGCTGCCCGTGACCTATGTGACCTGCCCCTGCTTCGGCGGGCCGGAGCTCGACACGATCTATCTCACATCGATCAGCAACAGCGGCAACCTGCTGCGCTCCGACCATCCGGATGCGGGCGCGGTGTTTGCCATCCACGGCACCGGCGTGAAGGGGCTCGCAGAGTCCCGCTTCGACGACCGGGCCATTCCAACAGACAAGGACAAGGTGCATCCATGACGCGACGACTCGAAGGACAGGTGGCATTGGTGACCGGCGGTGCACAAGGCATCGGCCGGGCCATCGTGGAGGCCTTCGCGGCCGAAGGCGCGGCGGTCGGCGTGCTCGACCGCCAGGTCGAGAAGGCGCAGGAAGCCGCTGCCGCGATCGAGGTGGCCGGTGGCCGTGCGATGGCCTTCGGCGGCGACGTCGCGCAGCGCGCGAGCTTCACCGATGCGGTCGGCGCGCTCAAGCAGAAGTACGGCCGCTTCGACGTGCTGGTCAACAACGCCATCTGGGTGCGCTACGGCCCGGTCGCGGCCATCACGCCGGAGATGCTGGAGCGCATGGTCGGCACCGGCTTCAACTCGGTGGTCTGGGGCATCCAGGTCGGCGCCGAGGCCATGGAGGAGGGCGGCAGCATCGTCAACATCGCATCGTCGGCCGCGTTCCTCGGCCTGCCCGAAGGCATGCTGTATTGCGGCGTGAAGGCCGGCGTGCTGGGGCTGAGCCGTTCGGCCGCGGTCGACCTCGGCCCGCGCGGCATCCGTGTCAACTCGATCTGCCCGGGCTCGATCCTGACCGAAGGCGTGAAGATCAACGTCGATGCCGAGAAGGCCAAGATCCGGATCGCGAAGACGCCGATGAAGCGCCTCGGCACGGTGGAGGACATCGCCCGCGCGGCGGTCTTCCTGGCCTCGCCGGAGAGCAGCTTCATCACCGGCGAGTCGCTGCTGGTCGACGGCGGCGTGACCCACGCCTTCCTCTGACCACGACCGGCCCTTTCGCATGGACGAGATCATCCTCGAGGCACGCCAGCTGAGCCGCCAGTTCGGCGGTTTCTACGCCGTGAAGAACGTCGACCTGCGCGTGCGCCGGCATTCGGTGCACGCGCTGATCGGCCCGAACGGCGCCGGCAAGACGACCTGCTTCAACCTGCTCACCACCTTCCTGCGGCCGAGCGCCGGCCAGGTCATCTTCAACGGCCGCGACATCTCGCGCAGCGACCCGGCATCGGTCGCGATGGCGGGGCTGATCCGCTCGTTCCAGATCTCCGCCGTGTTCGGCCAGATGACGGCGCTGGAAAACGTGCGCGTCGCGTTGCAGAAGAAGGCGGGCGGCAGCTTCGCGTTCTGGCGCCACGCGAGCGTGCTGAAGAGCCTCGACGCGCGTGCGCTGGAACTGCTGGAGCGCGTCGGACTCACGCGCTGGCGCGACACGCTGGCCGGCGAGCTGCCCTATGGCCGCAAGCGCGCGCTGGAACTCGCGACCACGATCGCGATGGACCCCGAGATGATCCTGCTCGACGAGCCCATGGCCGGCCTCGGCCACGAGGACATCGGCCCGGTGGTCGAGCTGATCCGCGACGCGGCCAAGGGCCGCACGGTGCTGATGGTGGAACACAACATGAAGGTCATCGCGCAGCTGTGCGACCGCGTCACGGTGCTGCAGGCCGGCCAGGTGCTGGCCGAAGGCAGCTACGACGAGGTGTCGAAGGACGCGCGCGTGATCGAAGCCTATGTCGGAGGTGCGCATGACTGAGTCGACGACGCCGATGCTGCGCATCCAGGGCCTGCGCGCCTGGTACGGCGAGACGCTGGCGCTGCAGAAGATCGACCTCGAAGTGCGCGAGGGCGAGGTGGTCTGCCTGCTCGGGCGCAACGGTGCGGGCAAGACCACCACGCTGCGTGCGCTGATGGGCCTGCTGGCGCGCCGCGAGGGCGAGATCCGCATCAACGGCACGTCGACCACCGGCCTGCCGCCGGAAGCCATCGCGCGGCTCGGCATGGCCTATTGCCCGGAGGAGCGCGGCATCTTCGCAAGCCTCACGACCGAAGAGAACCTGATGCTGCCGCCGGTGCTGCAGCCCGGCGGGCTCAGCGTCGACGAGATCTACACGCTGTTCCCCAACCTGCTGCAGCGGCGCCACAGCCCCGGCACGCGGCTGTCGGGCGGCGAGCAGCAGATGCTGGCGATCGCGCGCATCCTGCGCACCGGCGCCAAGCTGCTGCTGCTCGACGAGCCGACCGAAGGGCTCGCGCCGGTGATCGTCGAGCGCATCGGCCAGACCATCGGCGTGCTGCGCGAGCGCGGCTTCACGGTGCTGATGGTGGAGCAGGACTTCCGCTTCGCCTCGCGCCTGGCCGACCGCTTCTACGTGATCGAGGAAGGCCAGGTCGCGGCGCATTTCCGCCGCGACGAACTCGACGACCAACGCGCCCGGATCGAGTCCCTGCTGGGACTCTGAGCGCCACGCATTCAACGCAGGACACACACCACGATGGACGGGTTATTCGGAATCCCCTGGGCCGCACTGATCGGGCAACTGATGGTCGGCCTGATCAACGGCGCCTTCTACGCGCTCATGAGCCTCGGGCTGTCGATCATCTTCGGGCTGCTGCACGTGGTGAACTTCGCCCACGGCGCGCAGTACATGCTCGGCGCCTTCGTCGCCTGGGGCCTGCTGGAGTACTTCGGCATCGGCTACTGGCCGGCGCTGGTCATCGCGCCGCTGGTGGTCGCCACGTTCGGCATCGTGTTCGAGCGGCTGATGCTGCGGCGGCTCTATGCGCTGGACCACGTCTATGCGCTGCTGCTGACCTTCGGCGTCGCGCTGCTGATGGAAGGCGCCTTCCGCCTGCAGTTCGGCGTGAGCGGCCAGCCGTACCCGAACCCGCTGTCGGGCGGCCTCGACGTCGGCGTGACCTTCCTGCCGATGTACCGCGTGTGGGTCATCGTGGCGGCGCTCGCCGTGTGCCTGGGCACCTGGTTCTTCATCGAGAAGACCAAGCTCGGCGCCTACCTGCGCGCTGCCAACGAGAACGCGCCGCTGGTGCGCACCTTCGGCATCAACGTGCCGCGCATGCTGATGCTGACCTACGGCCTGGGCGTCGGGCTGGCCGGCCTGAGCGGCGTGATGGCCGCGCCGATCTACCAGGTGAGTCCGCTGATGGGCTCGAACCTGATCATCGTGGTGTTCGCGGTGGTGGTGATCGGTGGCATGGGCTCGATCCTCGGCTCGATCATCACCGGCTTCGGCCTCGGTGCCATCGAAGGCCTGACCAAGCTCATCTACCCCGACGGTGCGGGCGTCGTCATCTTCGTCGTGATGATCCTCGTGCTGGCCGTCCGCCCGCACGGACTGTTCGGCCGCGCCGCCTAGGAAAGCCCCATGGACTATTTCGATCGACGCACCCGGGCCATCCTGCTGGCCGTCGCCATCGCGCTCACCGCGATCGCACCTTTCGTCGTGTACCCGATGTTCCTGATGAAGCTGATGTGCTTCGCGCTGCTCGCGGCATCCGTGAACCTGCTGGTCGGCTACGTCGGCCTGCTGTCCTTCGGCCACGCGATGTTCTACGGCGCGGCGGGCTACGTCACCGCGCATGCGGTCAAGGTGTGGGGCTGGGACGGTGCCACCGGCATCCTGGCGGGCGTGATCACGGCCGCCGCCGTCGGCCTGGTCACCGGCCTGCTCGCCATCCGGCGCTCGGGCATCTACTTCTCGATGATCACGCTGGCCTTCGCGCAGCTCGTGTACTTCATCGCGCTGCGCATGCCCTTCACCGGCGGCGAGGACGGCATCCAGAACATCCCGCGCCCGCAGGTGCTGGGGCTGCTGTCGCTAGCCGATGCGAACACGCTGTACTACTTCGTCGCCGTGATGATCGGCTTCGGCTTCTGGGTGATCCACCGCGTGGTGCATTCGCCCTTCGGCCAGATCCTGCGCGCCATCCGCGACAACGAGCCGCGTGCGCAGTCGCTCGGCTACCGCGTCAACCGCTATAAGCTGGTCGCCTTCGTGCTGTCGGCCGCGCTGGCGGGCCTGGCGGGCTCGCTCAAGGTGCTGGTGTTCCAGCTGGCGTCGCTGACCGACGTGCAGTGGACGACCTCGGGCGAGGCGCTGCTGATCTGCATCGTCGGCGGCATGCACACGCTGCTCGGCCCGGTGATCGGCTCGATCGTCATCGTGACGATGGAGAACTACCTCGCGTCCTTCGCCGAATGGGTGCTGATCATCCAGGGCGTCGTGTTCGTCGTGGTCGTGATGCTGTTCCGCAAGGGGCTCGTCGGCCAGTTCTACGCCCACCTCGCCACGCGTCGGCAACGGCGCGCGGCGGCATCGACCTGAGCACGCGGGCCATGGCTTCCGCGTTGCCCGCGGCCCTGCCGCCCACGCCCGGCCTGCTGGCCGGCCGCCTCGCGCTCGTGACCGGCGCCGCCAGCGGCATCGGCCGGGCGATTGCCATCGCCTATGCGCAAGCCGGTGCGCGCGTGATCGTCACCGACCTGCGCAGCGAAGCCTGCGCCGGCACGCTGGAGGCCGTGCGCGCCGCGGGTGTCGAAGGCTGGGCGTACGCACTCGACGTGGCCGATGCCGAAGCCTGCGTCGCGCTCGCCGCGGCCGTGGCGGACACGGCCGGCGACATCGACACGCTGGTCAACAACGCGGGCGTGATCATCCGCGAGGGCATCGACAGCCCGCGCGCGCAGGCCAACATCCACCGCACCTTCGACGTCAACCTGTTCGGCGCATTCAACACGGTGCACGCATGGCTGCCGGCGCTGCGGCGGACGCGCGGCTGCATCGTCAACATCGCCTCGGGCGCGGCCTTCATCGCGCAGGGCGGGTCGCTCGGCTATTCGGCGTCGAAGGGCGCGGTGAAGATGCTCACGCAGTCGCTGGCGCTCGATCTCGCGCCGGACGGCATCCGCGTCAACGCGCTCGCGCCGGGCGTGATCGAGACGCCGATGACCGACGTCACGCGCGCCAATCCCGAGCGGCTTGCCGGCTTCATGCAGCGCCTGCCCGCGGGCAGGCTGGGCCAGCCGCACGAGCTGGCCGGACCGGCGGTGTTCCTGGCCTCGGACCTGGCGAGCTTCGTGAACGGCGTGACGCTGCCGGTGGACGGCGGCACGCTGGCCGTCTGATCGAACGTCAATGCGCGTGCGCGGACTCGTCGCCTTCGAGCTGCTGCGCGAGCCGCTTCATCAGCGCCGTGTAGCGCGCACGGTGCGGTCGCATGCGGTCGATGGTGCCGCCCAGGCCCATCACCGCGATGCGGCCCTGCACGCGGCATGGCAGCACCACGCCGATGGTCGCGCCGCCGGGCAGCGGCACGTTCTCGGTGTAGAGCGACTGGCGGATGCGCGCGTCGGCCACCTGCGGCGCGATCACGTCCAGCGGCACGCGGTCTTCCTTGCGCGGCGTTGCGATGTTGGCGCGCCGCACCAGGTTGTCGATCTCGGCTGGCGAGCGGTCGCTCAGCAGCAGCCAGCCGATGGCCGACTGCGTGAGCGGACGCATGCTGCCTTCGTCGGTGTGGAAGCGCAGCGGATGAACCGACTGGATCACGCGGATGTACTGCACGTAGATGTCGTTGAGCATCACGATGGACGCGGTCTCGCCGGTCGCGCTGTGCAGGTCGCGCAGCACTTCCAGCATGCGGCCCTGGCCGAACAGCGCGGGCGTGACCCATTCGCCCAGCGAGGCCACGCGCGGCGTCGGGAAGTAGACGCGCTCGGCCCGGTTGTAGTTGAGGTAGCCGAGCGTGATCAGGTTCTTCAGCAGCACGGTGGTGCTCGACTGCGGATAGCCCAGCGCATCGCTGATGCGCTTGAGCGACAGCGGCTCGCGCACCTGCTCGAAGTACTCCAGAACCTGCAGCACGCGGGCGGCCGATTTCACGGTGGCCTGGGTCATGGTTGTCTCTCGTGAATCACGGATGTGATCGTAGTCATCACATCCGCGTTTTTCCAGGTGGAGAACCCGGGCGCTGACATGCGGGCGACAAGGCGACTCGTCCCTTGACCCGCCTTGCGCAGGCGAGGGCTCGTTGATTCATTCACTCATTCATCAGACGAACGGAGACAGGACATGGAACACAACGCATCCCGCGACCGCCCCGGCGTGCCGACACGCTGCATCGTGACGGGCGCCGCGCGCGGCATCGGCCGCGCCATCGCGCTGCGGCTGGCGCGCGACGCATCGGCGCACGGTGGCGCGCGGCTGCTGCTGGTCGACCAGCATGCGGACGAACTCGACAGCCTGGTGGACGAGGTCCGCGCGCTCGGCGGACAGGCGCAGGCATGGGCCGGCGACCTCTGCGATCCCGCCGTGCCCGACACGCTGGTGGCCGCGGCGCTGGCGATGGCCGGCGGGATCGATGCGGTCGTGAGCAACGCGGGCTTCGCGATTCCCGGGCTGCTGCTCGACTACGACATCGACGCGTGGGACCGCATCTTCGCGGTCAACGTGCGCGCGCCCTGGCTGCTCGCTCGTGCGGCGCACGGCGCGTTGCGTGCATCGCGCGGCGCCTTCCTGCTGACGGCATCGATCTCGGGCACGCACGCCACGTCGCCGCTCGGCGCCTACAGCCCGAGCAAGGCGGCCGCGTTGATGCTGGTGAAGCAGCTCGCCAACGAGTGGGGGCCGGACGGCATCCGCGTGAACGCGCTGTCGCCCGGACTCACGCTGACGCCCGGCACGGCAGCGGCGTATTCGGACCCGTCGGCGCGGGCGCAGCGCGAACAGCGCGTGCCGCTGCGCCGGCTGGCCACGGCCGAGGACATGGCGAATGCGGCGGCGTTTCTGCTGGGGCCGGATGCGGCTTATGTCAGCGGCACCGAGCTGCTGGTGGACGGCGGGCTGGGGAACGGGTTGATGGGGTCGCTGCAGATGGCGGGGTGGGGGCGCGGGGCGGGGTGAGGGTGGGTGAGTGACAGCGACGTCGTGCTGCACGGCCTGATGCTGGTCCCAACGGTGACCGTTTTGGAGAGGCTGCGTCGGCTATTAAAGAGATCTTTAATTTGAAGCCGGCGTATTAAAGCCGGCTTTCATGTGGATGAGAGTTTTTGAGGGTAGCCTCGCACGGAGCGTCAGGCCGCCGTGCCCGCCTCCACACCCGCCAGCACCCCATACCAAGGATCATCCGGCCGCCGCCCCCCCACCGGCTGCCGGATCCCGAAGCGTTCCGCTTCCGTCCCCGCGGGCGCGGCGGCCTCGCGCAGCCAGTCGTAGGTCACCGTGCGCGCAGCCACGCGCCATTCGCCATCGCGCCGCTCGAAGCGATCGATGTAGCGGCCGCACAGGAAGGTCTCGCGCGCCTGTCCCTGCGCATCGGTGTCGGTCTGGAAGGCCTGGAAGTAGCTCTCGACCGCGGCCACGTCGCCGCGCAGTTCGATCGAGATGTTGCCCAGCATGTGAATCAACCGCCCGTCGCCGCCCTTGAGCTTCGCCAGCGCCCAGTCGATGAAACCGCTCGCGCTGCCGGTGTAGGGGCCGTGGCGGTCGGTCGCGTCGGGCCAGTACGCGGCGCGCAGTGCGGTCTCGTCGCAGCGGTCGATGCCGCGGCAGTAGCTGAAGAGGCATTCGCGGATCGCCTCGCGTGCGGCCAGCGCGTCGACACGGGCCTCGAGCGCCGCCAGGCGTTGCGCGTTGGTGGTGTCAGTGGCCATGGGACGTCGCTCCTGTCGCTCCGGCCACCCCGGCCGCATCGCGCAGCACGATCACCGCATCGAGGCAGGCCGCGCCCTGCGTGCGCACCACCAGCGGATTGATGTCGACGCTCTCCAGCACGTCGGCATGCGCGATGGCGAAGTCCGACAGCCGGCACAGCGCGTCGGCCAGCGCCTGCTCGTCGTACTGCGGACCGCCGCGCCACTGGCGCAGCAGCCGCGTCGCCTTGACGCGCTCGATCAGCGCGGTCGCGCGCGCCGGGGTGAGCGGTGCCGACGCGAAGGCCACGTCCTTGAACAGCTCGACCGCGGTGCCACCCGAGCCGTACATCACCATCGGCCCGAAGGTCGGGTCGCGGTGGATGCCGAGGATCACCTCGACGCCCCCTTGCAGCATCGGCGCGATCAGCACGCCGTCGAGCCGTGCGTCGGGCCGTGCGCTGCGGGCACGTGCCATGAGCTCGCCGTAAGCGCCTTCGACCGCGGCGGCATCGCCGAGCTTGAGCATCACGCCGCCGACTTCGGTCTTGTGCGGGATGTCGGGCGAGACGATCTTCGCGACCACCGGAAAGCCCATCGCCGCAGCCGCTGCAACCGCTTCGGCGGCGCTGCGGCACAGCTGCTCGGGCAGCACCGGCAGGCCGGCCTGCGCGAGCGCGCGCTTGGCGCCGTCCTCGGTCGCCACGTCGGCCAGCGGCGCGGCGGCGGCGGTCTTCGTGGCGGGCGCATAGAGCGCGGCCTGGCGCGCGCGGATGTGGGCCAGCGCGGCCACCGCACGCACCGCGCGCGACGGGTCTTCGAACACCGGAATACGATGCCGTTCGAGCGCCTGGTTGACCTCGGGCCGCGACAGCATCACCAGCACCAGCAGGCGGTCCGGATGCTGCTCGCGCACCGCGATCAGCTCGGCCTGCGTGCTCGCGAAGCGTTCGGGCGACAGGCCGACGTGCGCGAGGTAGGCGAACACGGTGCCGTAGCCGGCGTGGTCCAGCATCACGCCCACCGTGCGCGACACGCCGCTCGGCACCGACGTGACCTGCGCCGTCATGTCCAGCGGATTGCTCGCCACCGCGAAGGGCAGCAGGTCGAGCGCGGCGCGGCGCGCGGCCTCGGGCAGCGGCTTCAGCGCGAGGCCGCGGTCGCCGGCCTCGTCGGCCATCAGCACGCCGATGCCGCCCGAGCCGGTGACCACGCCGACGTCGGCGTTGCGCGGCAGTTCGCCGGCCACCGACAGCAGGTAGGCGATGTCGAGCATCTCTTCGATCGATTCGGGGCGCCACGCGCCGCACTCGGCGAACACGGTGTCGTAGACCGCGTCGTTGCCGGCCAGCGAGCCGGTGTGGGTGGACGCGGCAGCGGCGCCGACCTCGGTGCGGCCGACCTTCATGACCAGCACCGGCTTGCCGGCCGCTGCGGCCTTGAGCAGCGCGCTGCGCAGGCGGTCGCCGTCGCGGCAGGACTCCAGCGCGGCGCAGATCACGCGCGTGTCCGGGTCGCCAGCCAGGTAGTCGATGCATTCGGCCACGTCGACGTCGGCCTCGTTGCCGGTCGCGATGATCTTGCCAAAGCCCAGCCCGCGCAGCGAGGCCATGCCGTAGGCGGCCGAGCCGAAGGCGCCGCTCTGGGTGGCCAGCGAGATCGGGCCCGGCACCGGCTTCAGGCCGTTGAGCGCGGTCGAGAAGGTCGAGAAGAAACGCGTCGGCACGTTGAGCAGCCCGAGCGAGTTCGGGCCGAGCATGCGCACGCCGGATTCGCGGCACATCTGCACCAGCCGGTCCTGCAGCGCGCGGCCGGCGGCATCGATCTCGGCGAAGCCGGCGGTCAGCACCTGGATCGCCTTCATGCCCTTGCGGATGCAGTCGCGCACGGCCGCTTCGACGCCGGCCACCGGCACCGCGATCACGGCCTGGTCGACCGGATGCGGAATGTCGAGCACGCTCGCGAACGCGGGCAGGCCCTGGATGGTGGCGCCGCTCTTGTTGACCGGATAGATGGGTGCCTCGAAGCCGCCTTCGAGCATGAAGCGCAGCGGCCGTCCGCCGATGCGCTCGGGGTCGGACGAGGCGCCGATCAGCGCGACCGAGGTGGGGTTGAACAGGCAGTCAAGCGGGTGCATCGGTGCAGGTCTCCTCAGTGCAGTGCGGGCTCGGCCGCCAGGCGGTCGAGCAGGGTGAAGCGGTCGCCCCATTGCTGGCTGCAGGCCAGCGTGTGCATCGCCAGCCGTGCCGCAGGCAGTTCGCGCGACATGCCGATGCCGCCGTGCAGCTGGATGGCCGATTCGGCCGCGGTGCGGCCGGTGACCGACAGGTAGAACTTGACCAGCGCCACGTCGCGCAGCGTGGCGGCGGACAGCGTGCCGGCGGCTGCGCCGTCGAGCGTCACCAGCTGCTGGCGCACCATGCCGCGCGCGTTCTCGTAGGCGACGTACATCTCGACGACCTTGTGGCGCAGCGCCTGGAAGGTGGCCAGCGCCACGCCGAACTGCTGGCGCATGCCGAGGTAGTCGATGGTCTGCTCGATCATCGCGCCGATGGCGCCGATCATCTGCGCGCAGCACAGCAGCGCGCCGACGGCCTGCGCATGGTCGACCAGCGGTTGCACGCCGTCGCCGCGCAGCAGCACGCTGGCCGCCGGCAGTTCGAGTGCGCTCAGCGCGATGTCGGTGGTCTGGCGGCCGTCGATGCCGAGGTAGTCGCGCACGCTGCCCGACAGGGCGGCGCGGGGCGCGAGGAACAGCGCGGGCGCGCCGTCGAGCGGCGCGACGAAGAGCAGGTGCGTGGCGGGCTCCGACAGGTCGATGCCGCGCAGCGTGCCGTCGAGCACGACATGGCTGCCCTGGCTGCGGGCGCCGAGCACGCCGGCGGCCAGGTCGAGCACCGGGCTGACCGAGGCCTTGCCCATCGCGATGTCGTTGAGCAGCGCCGCGGCCGAAGGCTGCCCGGCGATGCCGGCCAGCAAAGTGGGCACCACCGCGCAGCGCGCCACCAGCGGCGCCGGCAGCGCATGGCGGCCGGCGGCTTCGGCGATGGCGGCCACGTCGCCGAGCGACGCGCCGGCGCCGCCGTGGGCTTCGGCGATCAGCACCGCCTGCCAGCCCAGTTCGAGGAACTGGTCCCAGGTCGCGCTGGGCTGGGCGGCGCTGAAGCCAGGGCTCGCGGGTGCGTCGGCGGCCACGCGTGCCGTGGTGTCGAAGAGGTCGCCGGGGAACATCGGCTCGGCATGGAATGGCATGGGGTCAGGCTCCGAAAAGGTCGCGCGCGATCACGTTCTTCTGAACTTCGCTGGTACCGCCCGCGATGGTGCGCGAACGGTAGAAAAGATAGGTGTGGACCAGCTCGCGCTGGAGTTCGATGCCGCCGGTCGCGCCGAGGCCCTCGACCAGCCGCGCCGCATGCGCGTCGCCGGCGATGTCGAGTGCGATGCCGATGATCTGCTGCGACAGCTCGGAGCAGAACAGCTTGAGCGCGGACGACTTGGACGCGGCCAGCGTGCCCTGCATCTCTTCCTGGATGGCGCTCAGCAGCATTTCGCGGGCGCCCTTCACGCCGGCCTGCACCAGGTAGAGCCGCTCCTGCAGCACGTGGTGGCTCGGCAGCGCCGGGCCGTTGCCGCGGCGCTCGGCCAGCAACTGCTCGACCTGCTCGGCCAGGCGCGCGAGGCGCGGCACCGTGGCGGGCGACAGGCGCTCGCGGTCGAGCAGGAACTTGGCGCACTTCCAGCCACCGCCTTCCTCGCCGACCAGGTTCTCGCAAGGCACGCGCACGTCGTTCAGAAACACCTCGTTGACGTGGTGCCAGTGGTCGATCGTCGGGATCGGGCGGACCTCGATGCCGGGCGTGTTCATCGGCACCAGCAGCAGCGAGATGCCGGCTTGCTTGCGGCCTTCGGTGGAGGTGCGCACCAGCGTGTACATCATGTCGGCCTCCTGCGCGTGCGAGGTCCAGATCTTCTGGCCGTTGATCACGTAGTGGTCGCCATCGCGCACGGCCGAGGTCTTGAGCGACGCCAGGTCGGAGCCCGCGCCGGGTTCCGAATAGCCCTGGCACCACCACTCGCTGCCGTCGAGGATGCGTGGCAGGAAGCGGGCCTTCTGCTCGGGCGTGCCGAAGTGCAGGATCACCGGCCCGATGTGGCCGAGCCCGTGGTGGTACTGCGGCGGGCAGTCGGCCTGCGCGGTGATCTCCTCGAACAGGTAGCGCTGCTGCAGGTCCCAGCCGGTGCCGCCCTGCGACACGGGCCAGTTCGGCGCGGCCCAACCGCGGGCGAAGAGCTTCTCCTGCCAGATGCGGTATTCGTTGCGGGTGATCTTCTGGTTGCTGCGCACGAACTGCTTGAGTTCTTCCGGGCATTGCTGCTCGGCGAACTGCCGCAGCTCGGCACGGAAATCGGCATAGGGATCGGCGTCGGTCAAGGTTGCTTGGGTCATGGTTCGGTGTGCGAAGAGGAAGAGCGGGCCTTCTCGTCTCGATGTCTCAATGGAAGCTGCGGCCGCCATCCACGGCCAGCACGATGCCGGTCACGAAGGACGATTCACGGGAACTGAGGTACAGCGCGGCATGCGCGATTTCGATCGGCTGGCCGATGCGTTGCAGTGCATAGCGCGGTGCGACCTGCTCGCGCAGCACCTCGTCGCTGTAGCCCGCGCGCACCATCGGCGTGTCGACCGCGCCGGGGCACACGGTGTTGACGCGGATCGGCGCCCATTCGAGCGCCAGCGTCTTGCCCAGCGAGATCACGCCGGCCTTCGACGCCGCATAGGCGCCGCGCCGCTTGAAGGGCTGCAGGCCCTGGCCCGATGCGAGGTTGACGATGGTCGCGTCGCCCGCTGCGCGCAGGTGCGGCTCGCAGGCGCTGCAGACCAGGAAGGTGCCGGTCAGGTTCACGTCGAGCACGCGGCGCCAGTCGGCCGGCTTCAGCTCGGCCAGCAGGTCGGTGTTGGCGATGCCCGCGGCGTTCACCACGCCGTCGAGCCCGCCGAAGCGCTCGGCAGCGGTGGCCACGCCGTCGTGCACCGAGGCTTCGTCGGCCACGTCCATCGCGAGCGCGATGCCGTCGTGCGCGGGGGTGGCCGCCAGCGCTTGCCGGTCGCACCAGGCGACGCGCGCGCCTTCGGCCGCGAACAGCGTGGCGATCGCCTGGCCGATGCCCGAGGCGGCGCCGGTGACGAGGATGCGGCGGCCCTGCAGGCGTGGCTTTCTCAGGTCGGGAAGATCGGGCAGGCCAGCCGCTGGCGTCGTTGGAAGCGGGTTCGTCATCGCGTCTCCTTCAGTCCAGCTGGATGTGGCGTTCGCGGATCACCGGTGCCCAGCGGTCGTGCTCGGCCTTCAGGTAGGTGGCGAACTCCGGTTGCGTCATCAGGCGCGGCTCGACGCCGGCGCGGTCGATCGCGTCGCGCACCGCGGGCTGTTCGAGCACGGCGCGCAGGTCGGCATAGATGCGCTGCTGCAGCGCGGGTGGTGTCTTGCTCGGCAGGAAGAAGCCGAACCAGCCGCCGGCCGCGAAGTTGGCGAGCTGCGGCACGCCGGCTCGCGCGATCGGCACCAGCTCGGGTTCCCGTGCGATCGGTGCATCGCTCGCCACGCCGATCGCCTTGAGCTTGCCGGCGCGCACGTACGACATCGACGCGATCGAATCGAACATCGCCTGCACCTGGCCGCCCAGCAGGTCGTTGAGCGCCGGGCCGTTGCCGCGGTAGGGCGCATGCACGATCTCGAAGCCGCCCAGCGAGGCCAGCAGCTCGGCGGCGATGTGCGGGCTCGACCCGTTGCCGGACGAGGCGAACACCACTTCCTTCGGATGCGCCCGGGCGTAGCTGACCAGCTCGGGCACGGTCGACACCGGCAGCTTGGGCGACACGAAGAGCACGCTCGGCGCGTCGGCCATGATCGTGACGGGCACCAGCGCCTTCGGGTCGTAGGGCAGCTTCTTCATCAGCAGCGGATTGCCGATGTAGCCGAAGGCGGTCAGCAGCAGCGTGTAGCCGTCGCCCGGCGCGCGCGCCACGACGGCGGTGCCGATCGACGTGCCGCCGCCGTTGCGGTTGTCGATGACCACCGGCTGGCCCCAGCGCGCCGACAGGGCCGGCGCGACCAGCCGCGCCAGGTTGTCGGTCAGCCCGCCGGCGGCGTAGGGCACGACGATGGTGACCGGCTTGTCGGGAAAGGTGTCGGCGCCGGCCCATGAAAAGCAGCAGCAGCCCAGTGCAACAAGGATTCTGTGAATGACACGCATCGTCGACCTCTGCAAAAAGTTTACCTAACGGCCGGTAAGTTACAGAGCGGGTTAACCCTGTCAGGCCGTGTCGGTGGTTTCTGCGCCCGCGGTCGGGCGGGCGGGGGACGGTGTCGGGCCGCAGCGGTCCGCGAGGGCGGACGGCGGCCGTCGCCCGTCAGCGCGTGGTGCGAAGGCCGTTGAAGGCCATGTCGAGGTACTGGTCGATCACCTCGCGGGTGGTCAGCCGGCCGTTGACCGAATGCCAGCGCGAGATGTGGTTGAGCATCGACAGCAGCATGCGGCCGGCCATCGCCTGGTCGACCGGGCGCACCTCGCCGGCCTTGACGGCCTCGGCGATGGCATCGCGCAGCAGATGCTCATATTCGTCGCGCAGGTTGACGGCGCCCGCACGCGGGCTGTTCTCGCTGCCTGACCAGAACGCATTGGAGCCGGCGATCCAGGAGTCGCGGTACTGGTCGAGCCGGTCGGCCGAGGCCTGCATGAACAGGCGGATGCGCTCCAGCGGCGACTTGGCCTGCGCCATGGCGCTGCGCACCGAATCCACCAGCGCCTGCATCGACTCCAGCACGATGCGCTCGTACAGCGCTTCCTTGTTGGGGAAGTGGTAGTACAGCGCCGCCTTGGTGATCTGCGCTTCCTCGGCGATGTCGCGCAGCGAGGTGCCCTCGAAACCGTACTTGGCAAACAGGCGGCACGCGATCTCGGTGAGCTGTTCCTGGCGCACGTCGGACTTGCGTCGGGAGCCGCGTTCCGGCTCCGACGTTTCGGCGACTGTGGGTGGGTTGGCCATCGGCGTGGGTCCTCTTTGTCTTCGTATGGCTGGGGCGCTGCTGCGCCGTCAGCGGCCAGTGTAGACCGGCGCCCGCTTCTCCAGAAAGGCCCGCTGGGCCTCCTTGGCGTCCTCTGTCTTCGAGAGCGCGACCGTGTTGCCCTGCTCGTAGCGGTAGGCGTCGCGCGAGGGCATCACCTGCGTCATGCGCGCGGCTTCCTTGGCCAGGCGCAGCGCGATCGGGCTCTTGGACGCGATCTCCTTCGCGAGTTCCATGGCGTAGGGCATCAGTTCGGCGGCAGGCAGGCAGGCCTCGACCAGGCCGAGGCGGTACAGCTCCTGGCCGCTGACCTTCATGCCCGTGTAGAACATGCGGCGCGCGCGCGAGCGGCCGAACACTTCCTGCAGGAAGGTCACGCCGCCGGCCAGGCCGACGTTGATCTCCGGCATCGACACGTACGAGTCTTCCGAGGCGACCCAGATATCGGCCGCCATGACCAGCCCGAAGCCCGCGCCCATCGCCGGGCCGTTGATGGCCGCGATGATCGGCTTGGAACACTCGACCACCGCATAGAAGGATTCGCGCACCAGCCGGTTGTGGCGGCCGTAGGCGCCGGGCGTGGTGCCGAGGTTGGGCCGCTCGCGGATGTCGGCGCCGGCCGAAAACACCTTGCCGCTGCCCGTCAGCACGATCACGGACACGTCGTCGCGGTCCGACAGCTCGTCGAACACCTGGGTGATCTCACTGCGCAGTTCGGCGTTCTGGGCGTTCACCGGCGGGCGGTTGAGCGTCACGACGGCAATGCGGTCCTGCACGTCGAGCAGCAGGGTCTTGTAGTCCATAAAGGTCTCCTTGGATGACAACATCCGTGCCGGACAGTCGATCAGCGATTAGTTACCTGTCGCACGGTAAGTTTAATGTGTCGCAGATCGATGGCTTTGACAAGTCGGGCTTGCACCGGCTTCGGAGGGATCTGTCGCAGGTGGGACATCGCGGGCGTCGGCCGTGCGACGCATCGTCCTACCGGCCGGCGCTCGGTCTTCCGGCTTGCGACGCGGGCGTGGATCGGTTCCTCTAGCGCGTTGCCGTCTGGAGTATTTGCCATGGGTGTGCCCCACGAACACGAGCCGCGCGCGTCATCCGCCTCATCCGCGTTATCTGCGTCATCCGCAGTCTCCGATGCCGCCTGCTTCGCCGACCAGATGATCGGCCTGGTGAGCCACGACCTGCGCAACCCGCTGTCGACCATCGAGATGGGCACGCAACTGCTGGCACGCGGCGAGCTCGACCCGCGCGAGCGCCGGGTGCTGTCGCACATCGCCAGCGCCAACGGGCGCGCCCAGCGGCTGGTGGCCGATCTGCTCGACCTGGCGCTGGTGCGCTTCGGCCACGGGCTGGTCGTGGCGCCCGCGCCGGTGTCGCTGCACACGCTGGTGGCGGAGTGCGTCGAATCGCTCTCCCGCACGCACGCCGACGCGCTGTTCGAGCACGACCGGCTCGGCGAAGGCGTCTGCCACGCGGACGCGGGCCGGCTGGTGCAACTGGTCGGCAACCTCGTCGCCAACGCGGTGGCCTACGGCGCACCCGGACGGCCGGTGATCGTGGCGTCGATCGTCGAGCCCGACGCCTTCTGCGTCGCCGTGCACAACGAAGGCCCGCCGATCGCGCCGGAGCGGATGCACGGGCTCTTCGAGCCGGCCATGGCCCGCAGCACCACGCCGAGCGGGCGCACCGTCGGGCTCGGCCTGTTCATCGTGCGGCAGATCGCGCTCGCGCACGGTGGCGAGGTGCAGGCGCGCTCGGACGCGTCGGGCACGACGTTCACCGTGAGCTTCCGGCGCGACGCGGTCGTCTGACGGGAGCGAGGCAAACAAGGCGGACGGGACGGGTAAAGCGCAAGGTCCTCGGCGACGCCGGTCGCCGTCAGCCCGCCACGATCTGCCCGAGCCGCTGCAGCGCGCGGTCGACGCCGTCCGCAAACGGCCAGCCGCAATTGATGCGCAGGTAATGGTCGACACGCGATGCGTTCGAGAACAGCGTGCCCGGCGCAACCAGGATGCCCTCGCGCAGCGCGGTGTCGAACACGTCCGCGGACGAGCGCCGGTTCGGCATCTCGACCCACAGCTGCAGGCCGCCGGGTGGCAGGTTCAGCCGCGTCTGCGCCGGGAAGTGGCTGGCGATGGCCTCGGCCGTGCGCTCGCGCTGCACCGCAAGAAAGCCGCGTAGCCGCCGCAGGTGCCGGTCGTAGGCACCGGTCGCCATGAAGTGGCCGGCGCCGAGCTGCGCCAGCGCCTCGTTGTTGCGGGTCTGCGCGTACTTGAGCATCTCCACGCGCGCCTGCCAGCGTCCGGCCGTCATCCAGCCGAGCCGCAGCCCGGGCGCGAGGATCTTGTGCAGCGACGCGCAATGGATCACGTTGCCCGTGCGGTCCCAGGACTTGAGCGCGCGCGGCAGTGCATCGGCGTCGACCAGCTCGGTGTAGGTGTCGTCCTCGATCAGCGGCAGCCCGCGTGTCTCGCACAGCTGCACCAGCCGCTCCTTGTGCGAGGCCGGCATCACGCTGCCCAGCGGGTTCTGCAGATGCGGCACCACCACCAGCGCCTTGATGTCGGCATAGGTGTCGAGTGCGAGCTCCAGCGCCTCGATCGACACGCCGGTCTGCGGGCTGGTCGGTATCTCCAGCGCGCGCAGGCCGAGGCTTTCGAGCACCTGCAGCAGGCCGTAGAAAGTCGGCGATTCGACCGCGATGGTGTCGCCGGGCTGGGCCACCGCGCGCAGCGCGAGGTTGAGCGCCTCGATGCAGCCGTTGGTCACCAGCACCTCGTCGGGCGACAGCGTCATGCCGGCCGCGAGCGCGCGCTTGGCCAGCACCGCGCGGAAGTGCGGCTCGCCCTGCAGCGGGGGCACGCCCGACAGCACCTCGGGGTGATGGCGCAGCGCGCGCGTGATCGCCATGCGCAGTTCTTCCGCCGGGTACATCTCGGGTGCGGCGCGCGCGATCGACAGGTCGAGGTGGCCGCCGATCTTGGCCTGCCGGCGCCGCGTGACGAAGTCCGACACGCGGGTATGGATGCCGACGAACTGCGCCGGGTCGGGGCGCTGGCCGGCCGGCGGCTCGTCCATCGGCACGATGCGTGCGCGCTGCGGACGGCGCACGAAATAGCCGGATCGGTCGCGCGCCTCGGCCCAGCCGTCGGTCTCGAGCACGCGGCACAGCTGCAGTGCGGTCGACAGGCTGATGTCGTGCAACCGCATCAGGTTGCGCAGCGAGGGCATGCGCTCGCCGGGCCGCAGCGACCCGGCCTCGATCGCGCCGCGGTAGTGCGTGGCGAGGCGGCGGTACAGCGGTGGCGTGGCAGGCGTCGTCGGCATGTCCATGGCGCGATCGTGGCCGATCGCGAGCGTGCAAAACAGATGCAGTTGAAGCGAATGGGACCATAACAGACGTCTCGCGACCGCGACTGTTCCGGCTGCATGAGCCCGCGCTGTGCCTGTTGCGGAACAGCGGCCTTGCCGATCATCGAGTCACCCTCACAGACCTCGTTGGCAAGGAGCCCACCATGACGCACGAAGCCCTCATCCGCATCCAGCTGCAGTCCGGCCAGACCTGGCGCGTGGCCGCCGATGCCCGCACCTCCGTCCAGGTGCTGCACGGCCGCGTCGTGCTGCGCGAGGTGTCGGCATGGATCGCGCCCGGCCTGTACGGCGCCGACATCCCGCTGGGCGAAGGCCAGGCGCACCGGCTCGAACAGGCGGGCTGGATCGACGTCGTCGCGCTGGAGCACGCCGAGGTGCTGAGCTACCGGCAGCCGGGCTGGATCGTGCGGGCGCTGCGGTCGTTGAAGACGCGGCTCGGCTCATTCCCTGACCGCGCCGCGTCGCGTCGGCCCACGGCCGCCGCCGGCGGTGGCGCTCAAACTGATCCATGCTCATGGATCTCATCGAAAGCGCTGCCGTCATGCTGGCCCTCTGCTGGGTCCAGACACTGAGTGCCAGCTACTGGAAGGAACGCGACGTTCCGGCGCAGCTCAGCTCCGGCCTGCTGTTCGGGCTCATCTGCGCGGTGGGCATGCTCTCTGCCGTCGAGCTGGAGCCCGGCGTGCTAATCGATGCGCGCCTCGCGGTCGTCGGCATGGCGGCGCTGTTCGGCGGACCGCTGGTGGCCGGCAGCGCGCTGGTCGTGTCGGCGCTGTTTCGGCTGTGGCTCGGCGGGCAGGGTATGCCGGCCGGCGTCTTCAATCTCGTGATGGCCGCGGGCCTCGGCTTGGCGTACCGGCATGCGGTGCGGCGCGGCTGGCTTCGCATGGGGCTCTGGCAGTTCCTTGTCTTCGGGTTCGCGATCTACGCGATCGGCCTGTTCGTGTTTCGCGGCTGGCAGTCGCTGAGCGGGCTGACCATCGACCGCTTCGACGGCGTCGTGCTGCTGGTGATGCCAGCAGTCGGCGCGCTGCTGGGCCTGCTGCTGCAGGACGGCGGCCGCCGCATCGGCACCATTCGCGCGCTCTCGCAGAGCGACGCGCGCATGCGTGCCATCGCGGAGGCGATACCCGACACCTTGGTCGTCCTCGACTGGGAAGGCCGCTATCTCGAGATCGTGTCGCCGCAGCACAACCCGCTCTACGCCGGACTCACGGACATGCTCGGCCGGCGCATGCATGACGTGCTGCCGCTGCACTACGCGGACCTGCTGCTCGCCTTCGTGGGGCGCGCGCTCAACAGCAGCTTGCCGCAGACGCTCGAGTACACCATGCAGACGGACGGCCGGCTGCGCAGCTTCGAGGGCCGCGCGCAGAAGATGGACGCGCCGATCGGCGGACGACCGAGCGTGGTGCTGGTCACGCGCGACATCTCCGAGCGGCGGGCCGCCGAGGAGCAGATCCGCACGCTCGCGCTCTACGACCCGTTGACCCATCTGCCCAACCGCAGCTTCCTGCTCGGCCGCCTCACCTATGCGCGGCGCGAGAGTGCCGACCAGCAGCGCTTCGCCGCATTGCTGATGATCGACCTGGACGACTTCCGAACCATCAACGACGTCCACGGCAACCCGATCGGCGACCGCGTGCTGCAACAGGTCGCGCAACGGCTTGTCGAACTGGTGCCGCCCAACGCCACGGTGGCGCGGCTCGGCGGCGACGACTTCGTGATCCTGCTCGAAGGCCTGGCGGTTCTGGAAACCGACGCCGCGGCCGATGCCGCGCGCATCGCGCAGAAGGTGCTGGTCGCGTTGAGCCTGCCCCACGTGGTCGACACCGACACCCATACCGGCACCGCGAGCGTCGGCATTTCGCTGTTTCGCGATCTCAACGAAAAGGACAATCCGATGCGGCGCGCCGACCTCGCGCTGTATGCGGCGAAGGCCAGCGGCAAGAACTGCGTGCGCATCTACGACCCGGTCATCGAGAGCGCCACGGCCGCGCGGCTGGCGCTCGAAGCGGAGATCCGCCACGGGCTGCGGCATGGCGAATTCGTCGTGCACTACCAGCCCCAGATGGATGCGCGCGGCACCACCGTCGGCATGGAGGCGCTGGTGCGCTGGCAGCATCCGTTGCGCGGCCTGCTGCCGCCAGCCGAGTTCATCCCGGTGGCGGAGCGCGCGGACCTGATGGTCGAACTCGATACCCAGGTCCTTGGCGACGCCTGCAGGCAGCTCGCACAGTGGTCGGAAGATGCCGTACTCGGGTCGCTGGCGATCTCGGTGAACATCAGCGCCTTCCAGCTGTCCCAGCCCGACTTCGCGACCGAGGTGCTGAAGACCATCGAGCAGGCGGGCGCCGACCCGCATCGGCTGAAGCTCGAGCTCACCGAGACCGCACTGGTCAACGACATGTCGCTCGCGATCCTGCACATGGTGACGCTGAAGAAGCACGGCGTGCGCTTTGCGCTGGACGACTTCGGCACCGGCTATTCGTCGATGTCGTACCTGCAGCGCCTGCCGATCGACCAACTCAAGATCGACCAGGGTTTCGTGCGCGGCTTGCCGCTCGACGGCGGCAGCCTGGCGATCGTGCGCGCGATCGTGGCGCTGGCCGATAACTTCGGCTTCGAGGTGTTGGCGGAAGGCGTCGAGAACGAGGCGCAACGCGCCATGCTGCAGGCCAACGGCTGCTCGCACTTCCAGGGCTACCTGTTCGCGCGTGCCATGCCCCCGGCCGAGCTGGCGCGCGGCGTGCGGCACGGCTGGGCGACCGCGATGGCGACGCTTCATTGACACTCGGGGCATGAGCAACCCCGCGCCCGCCCGAACCCCGCCCATCGATACCCTGCGCGCCCGCCGCGTCGCGCCGCCCGGCAACGTGCGTGTCGCGCCGCTGTACCCCGGCGCCTACCTCGCCGACGCCTATGCGATCGGGCTGCCGCCCGGTGTCACCGGCGACGCCGAGCAGCTGGCGCGCTGCATGCTGGAGCACCCCGCGCCGTGGGTCGACCAGCTGATGTGGCTGCGCGACCGGCTGGTGGCCGGCTTCGGCATCAAGACCGCCGAATCGCTGCGCAGCCAGGTCGAACCCGGCGTGCCGCGCGTCGGCCTGTTCCGCATCTACGAGACGCATCCCGAAGAGGCCGTGCTCGGCGAGGACGACAGCCATCTCGACTTCCGCGTGTCGGTGTTCCTGCCGCCCGCCGCGGCCGATGGCGCACGCGAGGTCGTGGCGGTCACGGTGGTGCATTGCCACAACCTCGTGGGCCGCAGCTACATCCGCCTGATCGAGCCCTTCCATCGGCTCGTGGTGCGTTCCGGACTCGAGCGCGCCGCACGCGCCGGCTGGCCGATGCCGCCCGCTGCGCGCTGAGCGCAGCGGCCCGTCGGCTCAGTGCGCGGCGGCCGCGTGCCGCGCCAGCTGCGCGCGGTCCAGCAGCTCGATGCTGCGGTAGCGCACCCGCAGCGTGCCGTCTTCCTCCCACAGCTTGAGCAGGCGGTTCACGCTCTGGCGCGACACGCCGAGCATGAAGGACAGGTCTTCCTGCGACACGCCCAGCAGCACGTTGTCGGCGCCGCGCGCCGCCGGCCGCGCGTCGATGGTGAGCAGCTGGTGGGCGAGCCGCACCGGCAGCGGCATCAGGATCACGTCGTCGATCCATGCCAGCGCCTGGCGCAGCCGGAGGCAGACGAGCCGCGTGAACGCCATGTGGACCTCGGGCTCGGCCGCGACCAGCCGATGGAAGTCCTCGGCCGACACCACGGCCATCTCGGTGGTGTCGACCGCGCAGGTGTCGTAGACGCGCTCGCGGCCGACCAGCAGCGACACCTCGCCGAACCAGTGGCCGGGTTCGAGCATGGCGATCACGGCCTCGCGCCCGCCGGGCGCGACCACGCTGACGCGCAGCGAACCGTCGACCACGCCGAACAGCGCGTCGGGTGCCGAACCCTTGTGGAACAGCGACTCGCCGCGTGCCAGGACACGCCGGTGCGCGACCGACAGCAGGCGCTGCTGGATGGTCTCGGCGAGCCGCATGTCGCTGGCATGCACCGGGCTCGGCGCGGTCTGCTGCGCGGCGGCGTGGGAACGGGAGGGCGTGCTTGGCATCGCGGGTTTGTCAGGAGCTGCGAGTGCCAACACCGGACAGTCTTGCTGCGTGGGGGTGCCGATAGTACGCAGCCGAACCGGGTCGCCGCATTCGCAGCAACCCGATGTTTCGCTGTCACATGGAGCACACCCCGATGGAAGCCAAGATCGACCTGCAAGCCCGACGCGAGCGCCTCGTGCTCGACCATTTCGCCGACGAGACGCGGCAGGATTTCGATGCCGTGCTCGGCACCTTTCCGCATCCGCACTACGAGCTGATCCCGAGCGGCGAAGTGCACGACGGCATCGCCGACGTGCGCCAGTACTACATCGACACGCGCCGCGCCTTCCCGGACCAGCGCCACGAGATCATCCAGCTGCGCCATGCGGACGATTCGGTGATCGTCGAGTTTTGGCTGCTGGGCACCCATCGCGGGCCGCTGAAGGGCCTGCCGCCGACCGGCAACGCGTTCCGCTGCCGGATGATCGCGCTGTTCATCTTCGATGGCGAACAGCTGGTCTGCGAGCGCGTGTACTTCGACTCGCTCACCATGCTGCGGCAACTGCTCGCAGGCGTGCCGGCGCAGGCGGTGCAGGGCGTGCTTGCCGGCCTGCTGGGGGCGGCGCCGGCGGCGGTCGAGCGCACCGCGCCGCAGACGGCGGCGGCATGAGCGTCGCGCCGGACCGTCCCAGGCAAGCTCGCACCGGAGGCTTAGCCGAAGGCTCCGCAGTGACCGCAGTGACCGCCGTGGGCACGCTGCACGGACGCCACGCGATCGTCACCGGCGGCGCACGCGGCATCGGGCTGGCCATCGCGCGCCGCTACCTGGCCGAGGGCGCCAGCGTCGCGCTGTGGGACGTCGAACCCGACGCGCTGGCGCAGGCGCTGGACGCGCTGGGTCCGCGCGGCCCCGTCAGCACGGCGGTGGTCGATGTGCGCGACGAGGCGCAGGTGGACGCCGCCGTCGGACAGTCGCTGCGGGCCTTCGGCGCGATCGACGTGCTGGTCAACAACGCGGGCGTGCTCGGGCCGACGGTGAACGCCTGGACGCACACGCCGGCCCAGTGGCGGCAGGTGCTCGACATCAACCTCACCGGTGCCTGGCTGTGCTGCCGCGCCGTGGTGCCGCACATGCTGGCGCGGCCGATGCCGCCCGCCGATGCGCAACGGCGTGGCCGCATCGTCAACATCGCGTCGGTCGCGGGCAAGGAGGGCAACGGCCTGAACGCCGCGTACTCGGCGTCGAAGGCCGGGCTCATCGCGCTCACCAAGTCGCTGGGCAAGGAGCTGGCGGCGCAGGGCGTGCTGGTGAACTGCATCACGCCTTCGGCCGCCGACACCGCGGTGTTCGCCGGCGTGCCGGCCGAGCATCGCGCGCAACTGAACCAGGCGCTGCTGGCACGCGTGCCGATGGGGCGCTTCGTCGAGGTCGACGAGGTGGCCGCCATGGCCGCCTGGCTGGCCGGTGGCGACTGCTCGTTCAGCACCGGCGCCGTGTTCGACATCTCGGGCGGCCGCTCCGTGTATTGAGCCGGCCGCTTTCCGTTCATCGCTTTCTGCTTCCACCCAAGGAGATCCGCCCATGACCAGAGATCCAGAGCCGACCGGCCTCGTGCCGGTCACGGCCTTCGACGGCGCGCGCCAGGCACCGATGCCGCAGGACCGGCTGCGCGCGGTGCGGCATGCGGCCGAAGCCTTTCGCGCGGAGATGCTGGACGCCGCGCCGGTGCACCATGCGCGCAGCTTCAACCTGCTGCGCATTCCGTACCCGGCGTGGTTCGCTTTCACCGGCGTGTACTCGCAGCAGTTGCTGAAGCCGCACATGGTGCACTTGCTGGCGCGCACCACGCTGGTCCAGTACGACGACTTCGACGGCCAGCTGCGCACGCTGCTGTTCACGCCCGCCGACTTCGAAGCCGGCAACGAGACGCCGTATTTCAAGCGGCTCGGCGAGCAGACGCCGAAGTTCCTGCACAGCACCATCGCGCCCATCTACGCGACCGTGCCGCAGGCACTGGCCGCCGCCGGCATCGCGCCCGAGCAGGTCGACTACATCACCTACGACCATCTGCACACGCAGGACGTGCGCCGCTGGCTCGGCATCGGCGGCATGCCGGGGCTGTTGCCGCGCGCGAAGCTGCTGGTGCATCGACAGGAACTGGCGAGCGTGCGCGGGCTGCTGCCGCTGCAGGCCGAGTGGTACTGCCCGCACGGCCTCGACGGCGTGGCGGACGCGCGCATCGTGGCGTTCGACGGCAGCGTGCGGCTCGGCCCCGGCATCGCGCTGGTGCACACGCCCGGCCATACCGAGGGCAACCATTCGCTCGTCTACCGCACGCCCGACGGGCTGCGGGTGAGCAGCGAGAACGGCGTGTCCGCGGACAGCTGGTCGCCCGCGCAGTCGCGCCACAACGGCATCCGTCGCTATGCCAAGGCGACCGGCGCGGAGGTCATCCTGAACGGCAACACGCAGGAAGGCAGCAACGACCAGTACCTGTCGATGGTGCTGGAGAAGACGCTGGCCGGCACCTCGGCCGCGCACGGCTTCAGCAACGTCGTGCCGTCGAGCGAGTGCACGCCGCATTGGCTGTTCCCCGGTGCGCCGACCAGCCACCTGTGGGGCGAGACGCGTTTCGGCACGCCGGTGCAGCGCTGAAGCGCGCCCGCTCAGAACAACGAAGGAGACACACCCATGAACACCGCCACCCTCGACCCGGCGCGGACCGCGTCATCCGCCGCGTCCGGCTCCCTCGCCCGCGAGGACGATGCGCTCTTCCGCAGGATCACCTGGCGCCTGATGCCGCTGCTGTGCGCCTGCTACGTGCTGAACTACCTGGACCGGACCAACGTCGGCTATGCGCAGCTGCAGATGAAGGACCTGCTCGGCTTCGGTGACGCGATGTTCGGCCTGGGCGCGGGCATCTTCTTCGTCGGCTATGCGATCTTCGAGATACCGAGCAACCTGATGCTCGCGCGCATCGGCGTGCGCGCCACGCTGCTGCGCATCATGGGCCTGTGGGGCCTGGCGTCGGCCGCCATGATGTTCGTGACCACGCCGACCCAGTTCTACGTGCTGCGCTTCCTGCTCGGCGTGTTCGAGGCCGGCTTCGCGCCGGGCGTGCTGTTCTACCTGACGCTCTGGTTCCCGTCGAACCGGCGCGCCCAGGCCACGGCGCTGTTCTTCATGGCCTTCGGTGCAGCGCCGATCGTGGCCGGGCCGGTGGCCGGGCTCACGATGACCTACCTCGACGGCGTGCTGGCGCTGCGCGGCTGGCAATGGCTGTTCCTGCTCGAAGGCCTGCCGAGCGTGCTGCTCGGCGTGGCCGTGTTCCGCTGGCTGCCGAACGGCCCCGCGCAGGCGCCATGGCTGCGGCCCGCCGAACAACAGCGCGTGGCGCGGCTGCTGGCCGACGACCAGGCGGTGCACGGCGCCGCGGAGCGCCATACCTTCGGCGCCGCCATGCGCGACGGCCGCGTCTGGCTGATCGGCTTCATGTCCTTCCTGATCATCCTCGGCATCTACGCGATGTCGTTCTGGCAGCCGACCATCCTCAAGTCGATGGGCCTGAGCGTGATGGAGATCGGCTTCTATTCCGTGATTCCCGCGGTGGCCGGTATCGCGGCCAACATCGTCATCGGCCGCCGCTCCGACCGCCGCCAGGAGCGGCGCTGGCATTTCGCGTTGAGCGCCATGGTCGGTGCGGCCGGGCTGGCCGCGACCACGTTGTTCATGCAGAGCCCGGTGGCTGCCGTGCTGTGTCTTGCGCTGACGTCGATGGGCGTGTCCGCCGCATTCACCATCCTCTGGTCGGTGCCGGGGATCTTCATGTCGAAGCGTGCGGCGGCGGCGGGCATCGCACTCATCAGCACCATCGGCGGCTGTGCCGGCCTGGTGGCGCCGATGCTGGTCGGCGCACTGAAGTCGGCGACTGGCGGCTTCACCGCGAGCCTGTATGTGCTCAGCGGCGCGCTGGTGCTGTCGGCGTTGCTGATGCTGGTCGCCCTGCCGGCGAGTGCGCTGGGCAAGACCAGGGCCTGAGGTGGCGCGGCAGGCTCAGAACACCGACAGCCCGGTCTTCGCCACGAACAGCTCCAGCGCCTTCAGGCCCAGCAGCGAGTTGCCGGTGGCGTCGAGCGGTGGCGACCAGACGCACAGCGTGAGCTTGTCGGGCACCACCGCCACGATGCCGCCGCCCACGCCGCTCTTGCAGGGCAGGCCGATCGAGAAGGCGACGTCGCCGGCCGCGTCGTAGGTGCCGCAGGTCAGCATCAACGCGTTGATGCGGCGCGCCTGCCGCGCCGTCGTCACCTCCTGGCGCCCCTCGGTCGGATGCTCGCCGTCGCGGCACAGGAAGGACGCGGCACGCGCCAGCTGCACCGCGCTCATGCGCAGCGCGCACTGGTGGAAGTACATGTCGAGCACGGCCGCGACGTCGTTGTCGAGCTTGCCGAAGCTCTTCATGAAGTTGGCGAGCGCGACGTTGCGGAAGCCCGTCGCCGCCTCGGACGCGGCGACCTCGTCGTCGTAGCCGATCGGCTCGCCCGCGAGGTCGGACATCAGGGCCAGCAGATCGGCCTTGGCCTTGCCGCCAGGTCCTGCGCCAGGTTCTGCGCCAGGTCCGGCAAGGCTCAGCAGCCGGTCGGCCACTGCGATGGCGCCGGCATTGATGAACGGGTTGCGCGGCTTGCCCTGTTCGCTCTCCAGTTGCACGAGCGAGTTGAAGGGGTTGCCCGACGGCTCGCGGCCGATGCGTTGCCACAGGTCGTCGCCCATGCTGCGCATGGCGACGGTCAGCGTGAAGAGCTTCGAGATGCTCTGGATCGAGAAGGGCACGGCCGCATCGCCCGCGCAGGCTTCGGCGCCCTCGCAGGTGCGCAGCGCGATGCCGAAGCGCTCGGCCGGCACGCGCGCCAGCGCGGGGATGTAGCTGGCCACGGTGCCGGCGGCGCCCAACTGCGGACGCAGCGTGGCGACGATCTCGTCGAGGACGTGTTGGAAGTTCATCGGGTGCCCGTGCCGTTGCTCATGCCGGAGGGCTCTGCAGTCGCTGCCAGCCGATGACGGGCCAGTCGCTGCGGGCCTGGTCGGTGTCTCCACCGTAGACCACGCTGCCGCCTTCGAGCGCATCCGGAAATGCGGCGGAGAAGCTCCGCAGCCCGCGGAAGTAATCGGGGTTGACTGTGGCACCCGCCTTGATCTCCACCGCACGAAACTGACGGCCGACCGGAATCAGGAGATCGATCTCATTGCCCGATGCATCCCGGTAGAAGTACATCTCTGCCGATTCGCCGCGGTTGAAACGCGTCTTCAATGCCTCGATGGTGACCAGGTTCTCAAAGAGACTGCCAAGTAGCGGATCACGCGCAACCTGTTCTGCGGTGCGCAGGCCCAGCAGCCAGCAGGCCAGCCCGACATCGTGAAAGTACAGCTTGGGGCTCTTGACCAGCCGCTTCGACGTGTTGGTAAACCATGGCGGAAGCACGTGCACGATATAGCTTGTTTGCAGCAGATCGAGCCAGGCTCGTGCGGTCGCGTGCGAAACGCCGGCATCGTTGCCCAGACTGGTGAGGTTGACGAGTTGCCCCACGCGGCCCGCGCAAAGTCGAACGAAGCGCTCGAAGCGCTGCAGGTCATGAACCGCCGCCAACTGACGCAGATCGCGCTCCACGTAGGTTGCGAAATAGTCGCTGAGGGCCTGCGACGGGTCCAGGTCCCTGTCGTGGATGCGCGGATAGAAGCCGGTTAGCAGTGTCTGCGGGAGCGATTGGATCGGGTGAACCTGCGCCACTTCGGCCAACGAGAACGGCAGCAGACGCAGCACGGCCGTCCGGCCCGCCAGCGACTGGCTGACCTGAGACATCAGTTCGAACTGCTGACTGCCGGTGAGGATGAAGCGGCCAGGCGTGGCATCCGCATCTACCAGGGCCTGCAGATAGGACGGCAACTGCGGTGCACGTTGGATCTCGTCGATGATCGCGCCGCCCTCGAGACCCTTCAAGAATCCGCGCGGGTCTTCTTCGGCGAAGCGGCGCGTGTCCGGGTCTTCCAGCGTGACGTAGGGCTTGCCTGCGAACAACGCGCGGCACAGCGTGGTCTTGCCGCTCTGGCGCGGGCCGGTGAGTGTCAAGACGGGATACTGCCGAGCCAGACGGCTGGCGAGAGGCGCAATGTCGCGAGGAACCATCCACGTATTCTAGGTAGCCTCTGCAAATTGAAGAAATTTTCTTGCATTTGCAGAGAGGTAATTTCAAACCCCCGGCTTCGCCACCCGCCGGTTCACCAGCACGATGCCCAGCGCCACGCCGCCGAGCGCCAGCAGCAACTGCGGCGTGAGCGGTTCCTTCAGCAGCACGACGCCGAATACCAGCGCGAACAGCGGCGTGAGAAAGGTGAAGGACGAGATGCGCGTGGCGGGGTAGTGCCGCAGCAGCCACATCCAGGCGAGGTAGCTGGCGAACGCGCCGACCAGCGTCTGCGCCGCGATCGAGGTCCAGGCGCCGCTCGAGTAGCCGAAGCCCCAGTGCTCGCCGCGCAGCACCGAGAGGATCGGGCACAGCACCGCCGTCACGGCCAGTTGGTAGAACAGCGTCTTCTCGGCGCTGGCGGTGGCCAGCCGCGTGGCGCGGATCGACAGCGTGGTCAGCGCCCACATGAGGCCGCCGGCGACGCCCAGCACGTCGCCGAAGAGCTGTTCCGAGCTGGCATGGCCGAAGCTCTCGCTGAAGGCCAGTACGACACCCGCGAAGGCCAGTGCGAGCCCGACCCACTGCATGCCGCGCAGGCGTTCGGCCGGCACCCAGCGCGGCAGCAGCACCGCGACCCAGAAGGGCGCGGCATAGAGGAACACCGTGAGCCGCGAGGCCGACGTGTGCTGCAGCCCGATGTAGATGCAGATGAATTCACCGGCGAACAGCAGCCCGACCAGCAGGCCGCCCGGCAATGTGCCGTCGCGCTCGAACAGCTTCACGCCGCGCGCCGCGCACCACAGCCACAGCAGCGCGACGGCACCGGTCATGCGCAGCGTGGCCTGCCACATCGGCGGGACTTCGGTCACCGTGCTCTTGATCAGGATCTGCTGCAGGCCCCAGAAGGCGCAGCAGGCGACGAGCAGTGCGGTCGCGCGGGGGTCGAGGTGGGTCTTGCGGTCGGTCATGTGTCTCTGGCGGATGGATGCCGACATTCTCCGATGCCCAACCGTCGACCTTCCCGCGACGGCCGGCAAGGCCTGGCGCGTGGCTAGAACTTGTAGTTCATCGTCGCCATCACGTTCCGCGGCGCGCCCCATGCGCCGTGGCTGTAGTAGCCGATCTGGCTGTAGTACTTCTTGTCGAAGGCGTTGTTCAGGTTGACCTGCAGCGACAGGCGCGGGTTGAACTGGTAGCGCGCCATCAGGTTGACCAGCGCATAGGCGCCCTGCTGTACGCGCTCCTGGCCGTTGGGGCCGTTCGCGATCGTGTAGTTCATGCTCTGCCAGTTCACGCCGCCGCCCAGCGTCAGGGCGTTCCAGCTGCCGGGCAGGCGGTAGGTCGTGAATAGCCGGAGCAGCGTGCGCGGCTGGTTGGTGTTGACCGTGACGTCGAACGCGTCCTTGGCGGTGTAGTGCGTGAAGCCGCCGGACAGGTTCCAGCCGGCCTGGATCTCGCCGGACACGTCGATCTCGAAGCCCGTGCTCTCGACGCCCTTGGCACCGTAATAGGCCTGGTCCAGGCCGCCGGGCGTCAGGAAGTCGCCGTCGGCCTGGGCGAGGTTGTCCTGCTGGATCCGGAACACCGCGACCGAGGTGTTGAGCTTGCCGTCGTACAGGCTGTTCTTGATGCCGAGCTCGTAGTTCTTGCCGATGATCGGGTCGAGGTAGTTGCCGGAGCGGTCGCGTGCGTCCTGTGGATTGAAGATGCCGGTGTAGCTGGCATAGGCCGTCGTGTTCTTGCCGATGTCGAAGGTCAGGCCCGCATAGGGAATGAACTTCTCGTCTTCGCGCAGGTAGTCGACGTTCCGGTCGCGCCAGGTGCCGTAGCGGCCGCCGACGATCAGGTTCAGGTCGTCGCCGAGCGAGAAGCGCGCCGCACCGTAGTAGCCGCGCTGGCTGACCTTGCCCTGGTCCAGCGTGCGGGACGCACTCCAGTTCGGCTCGGGGTACGAACCGTCCCAGCTGCCGAGGTAGGTCACCGGCGCGAGGTCGAGCGCCTGGCGGTAGTCGTAGCGGTATTTCTGCTCGCTGCCGAGCAGGCCGAAGGTGAGCTCGTGCTTGCGGCCGAGCAGCTCGATGGGCCCGCTCACCTGCGCATTGACGCTGTCCTGCTCCCGGTAGCCGTTGTACATGCTGCCGATGGCCCGCATGCCCAGCCCGGTGACCTGGTCGGGCCAGCCGATCAGGAACAGCAGCTTGGTGTCGAGCGACTGCTTGCTGTGGGTCAGGCCCAGGTTGGCCTTCCAGCCGTTGTCGAAGCGGTGTTCCAGCGTCGTGAAGGCGGTCTCGGTCTGGGTCGCCCAGTACGTCCAGTCGGCCGCGGGCGTGGCCGAGCGGCTCCAGTCGGTGCGGCTGCCGTCGCTGAACCACAAGGGGAAGCCGCCCCAGGGGCTGCCCTTGGGGTCGTTGTCCTGGTAGTCCACGCCGATGCTCAGCTTGGTCGACGGCGTCAGGTCGGCATCCACGACGCCGTAGAACACCTTCTTCTTCACGTTGCTGAGGTTCACGTAGGAGTCGGTGTCCTGGTAGGCGGCCACGATCCGGCCGCGTACCCGGCCGTCGGCCGTGATCGGCGTGCTGAGGTCAACTGAGCCCCGGTAGTTGCTCCACGAGCCCGCGCCGAGCGACACCTCGCCCGTGAACACCTTGCTGTCCGCATGCTTGCGCACCAGGTTGATGGACGCCGCCGGGTTGCCGGCACCGGTCAGCAGGCCGGTCGCGCCGCGGACGACCTCCACGCGGTCGTAGAGGGCGGCGTCGAGTTCGGTCTCGCCGGCATACCAGTTGGACGTGCCGCTCGTCGGGATGCCGTCGTACTGGTAGTTCGAGATCGAGAAGCCGCGCGAGAAGTACGTCATGCGGCTGCCGTCGTTGATGCTCGACGAGATGCCCGTCGTGTTGGCGAGCACGTCGTTCAGGCTCTGCATGTGCTGGTCTTCCATGCGCTGCTGGGTCACGACGCTGATCGACTGCGGCGTGTCCTTCAGCGACAGCGCGAGCCCGGTCGCGGCGGACGTCACCCGCGTTGTGTAAGAACCCGTGCCTTCGGTGGTGCCGCTTCGATCGGCCTGTTCGCTCACGGTCACCTGGGGCAGGGTCGCGTCGGACGACGCCGCGCTTGCGGGCTGGATCGTCAAGGTCGTGCCTTCCAGGCGGCCCTGGAGGCCGGTGCCCCGGAGCATCTCGTCCAGTGCGCTGCGTGGATCGCGGGCGCCCTGGAGCCGGCGTGCCTGCTTGCCCTGCAGCTGGTCGGGCGAGAACGCGAGCTGCAGCCCGGACTGGGCGGCCAGCGCCTTCAACGCGCTCGCGAGCGGCTGCGCGGGAATGTCGTACTGGACGGTCTGGGCCAGCGCGGACTGGATGGACAGGGCAAAGCCGAGGGAGGCGACGGCGCGTGCCAGTCGCGTGCGACGGGCCGGTGGGTTCTGCTGCATGACGGGGACCTTGGTTGGTTGTTTCGAGCTCACAACCTGTAGGACCCACGAGACGCGAAAACAGGGCAGACACCGTGCGCGAGATGCGCGCGGATTGGCGTGATGCGGACGCGTCCCGCTAGCGCCTGTCGACCTCGATGTCGCCGTTCGGCAGCCTGCTCACGCGCACGGGCAGCACGCTCGGCAGCGCCGCCAGCCAGCCGCGCGCGTCAGACACGCGCACCGTTCCGCCGACCGGCAGCCCGGCGGCGGCCGGCGTCGCGCGCAGGGCCGCGGGTGAATAGCGCTCGAGACGGGCCAGCACATCGGCCAGCGGCAAGGCGTCGAAGTCCAGCTCGCCGTTGCGCCATGCCGCCGGGTTGGCGACCTTCGTCAGCACGAGCCTTTCATGGAACACGCGCAGGCTCTGGCCGGCCGACAGCTCGGCGTGCTGCCCGTGGGCATCGACGCGAACCAGGCCGGACTCGACCTGCACCACGACGCCCCGGCCGCCGTCGATCTCGACGCCGAAGCGCGTGCCGAGCACCGTGACTTCCACGCCGAGCGCCTGCACCACGAAAGGCCGCGCCGTGTCGCGCTGCACGGCAAAGAAGGCGGCGCCTTCGCGCAGCCGGGTGACGCGGCGCGCGGCCGTGTAGTCGATCTCGAGGCGACTCTGGGCATCGAGCGTGACCTCCGAGCCGTCGGGCAGATCGCGCTGCAGCCGCCGGCCACGCAACGTCGCCAGCGTCGTCTGGAAGCGCAACGCCTCGCGCTGCAGGTGCTGCCACGCGGCGGTGCCCGTCACGCCGACGGCAACGATGCCCAGCAGCGCTGCGAGCGACTTGCGGCGGCCGGTCCGCGCGGCGCCGGCCTTGCCGGCGATGGCGCCCGCGGACTCCGCCAGGGCGGGCGACGTGTGCCGCCAGGCGTGGAGCGCGCCCTCGATGCAGCGCGTGGCCTGGGCGACATCACGCTTGACGGTGTCGATGGACACGCCCAGGCGCGCAGCGATGTCGACCTGCTTTTCGCCATGCAGGCCATGGGCGAGATAGGTGTCGCGCACCCGGGGCGCCAGGCTGCCCAGCGCCGCCTCGACGCGGGCGACGGCCTGGCGGTACATCGTGCCGTCCGCCACGTCGGGCGCGTGTGCCGGGAATACATCGACCTGCTCGCACTCGGCCAGGTAGCCCTGCATCCAGTTCCCGCGCCGCAGGTGGTTCATGACCACGTTGTGCGAGATCGTGAACAGGTAGGCCCGCGGGTCGGCCAGTGCCACGTCCTTGTCGGCATCGCGCTCGGCGATGCGCAACCAGGTGTCGTGCGCGAGGCCGCGGGCGTCTTCCGTGTTGCCGGTCAGCCGCGCGATGTAGCGGACCAGCTCGGCATAGTGCTGCTGGAAGGCGGAGAGGAGAACGCCATTGGATGGGGTGGACGGGTTCATGGCGCCGGGATCATAGCCGTTCATGAGAATGGTTCTCAATGAGGCTGGTGGCGGCCGGCGCCGTCCCCGGATGCGTCCTCAGGTCGCGAAGTTGGCGGCCTGCAGCGCCGTGCCCTCGCCGTTGAAGCGCTTGTCGATCGCGGTCAGCGCCGCTTCGAGGAACTGCAGGAACATGCCCATCGCGACCGTGGTGGTCTGGCCGCTGCGCTGGTAGAGGCAGCTGTAGGAACGCGCGCCCGCATCGGCCAGCGCGGTCCAGACGAGCCGGCCCTGCGCCACGTCGTCGGCCACGTTCTCGGGAATGAGAAAGCCGATGCCGGTGCCGCTGGCCACCAGCCGCCGCACCATCGCGACCGAGCTGGTCTCGACCAGCGGGCGTGCCTTGCGGTGCTCGCGCGGGTCGATCTGGTCGACCATGGCGCGCAGCTCGGTGTCGGGCGTCATCAGGATCAGCGGATGGTCCAGGCAGTCGCGCAGGCGCGGCACGCGGCCGAGCGCGTTCAGCGGATGGCCGGGCGGCGTGACCAGGCCGAGCTGCTGCGCGAAGGGCCGCAGCTCCTCGATGCCCGGCGGCGGCTTGCGGCGCAGGCAGAAGCCGATGTCGGCCTCGCCGGTGGCGACCCACTTCAGGATGTTCTCGCCGCTGCCCGAACGCACGCTGTAGGTGACGCCGGGGTAGCGCTGCATCGCGGTCTCGATGACCTCGGGCACCAGTTGCTCGGCCGACGAGTGCGACACCGCCAGGCTGATGTGGCCGCGCCGCAGCGCACGCAGGTCTTCCACCTGCGCCATCGCGCTGTCGACGTCGCGCTGGCTGCGGCGCACCGCGGCGACCATGATCTCGCCCGCGGTGGTCAGCTGCATGCCGCGCGGCAGGCGGTCGAACAGCTGGGTGCCGACCTGTTCCTCGAGATTCAGGATCTGCTGATGCACGGCCGCAGCCGTGAGGTGCAGCGACTCGGCCGCCTTGCGGATGGAGCCGCGGCGCGCGACTTCGTCGAAGCAGCGAAAGGACTGGGAAATGGCAACCATGGTGGGTGTTCAGTTTATTTGTACGCGGCGTTCAAAACAATCAGATTTTCCGGACGCTTGCAAAGCCCTAAATTCCGCTCCATCGACATGCGCCGCTTGCGGCCACCTCAGGAGAACACCTTGACCACCACCGTTGACCAAGTCACCCAGCGCCGCCGCGGCGTCGGCCTCATCGCCCATGATCCGGCCGCCTCGGCCGGCGGCTACACGCTGATCGCCCCGCAGACCGCGGACGGCAACGTCTACCTCGTAGGCATGGACGGCGAGGTGGTGCACCACTGGAAGATGCCGCTGCGCGCCGGCCGCCACGCGGTGATCCTGCCGAACGGCAACATGGGCTACAACGGCAACCATGCCCACTCGCCCGACCTGTACCCGGCCTGGTCGATGTGGCATGGCGGCGACTTCTCCGAAGTCACGCCCGAAGGCGAGGTCGTCTGGCATTACGAAGACCCGGCGCATCACCACGACGCGCGCTGGCTCGCCAACGGCAACCTGCTGTACGCGGCCTGCGCGCCGGTGCCGGCCGGTTTTGCCGAGCGCGTGCCCGGCGGCACCGCGCACGGCCCCGGCGAGACCATGTACGGCGACGTGATCCGCGAGGTGAACCGTGCCGGCGAGATCGTGTGGGAATGGAAGGCCTGGGAGCACCTGGCGCCGGAA
Source organism: Variovorax sp. GW821-FHT10B04 (assembly GCF_059415645.1). Lineage (NCBI taxonomy): Bacteria > Pseudomonadati > Pseudomonadota > Betaproteobacteria > Burkholderiales > Comamonadaceae > Variovorax > Variovorax sp. GW821-FHT10B04. The sequence continues at coordinate 86,113 of NZ_JBWKNQ010000002.1, read as the reverse complement.
GACTTCCCGATCCATCCCGGCTTCGGCCGCTACCACTGGCCGCTGGTCAACGGTCTCGATGTCGACGCGCAGGGCCGCGTGCTGATGAGCCTGCGCACCACGGCCGGCATCATCGGCGTCGACAAGGCGAGCGGCGACGTGAAGCTGCACATACCGCCGAGCGTGGTGTCGCACCAGCATGCGCCGGTGGCGCTGGCCAACGGCAACATCCTGGCCTTCGACAACGGCAACTTCCGCACCGGTGCGCACGTGGCCTTCTCGCGCGTGCTGGAAATCGATCCGGCGACGAACGCGGTCGTGTGGGCCTATGCCGACGAGATGGTCAACGCCTTCTTCACGGCCTTCATGGGCAATGCGCAGCCGCTGTGGAACGGCAACGTGCACATCACCGAGTCGGCCACCGGCCGGCTGTTCGAGGTCAACCGCGAGGGCGAGGTGGTCTGGGAATACATCCTGCCGTGGTTCGCCGAATACCCCGACGCCGCCGCGCGCAAGACCGGCCCGGGCCGCCTGAACAGCGTGTTCCAGACCTACCGCTACACCGCCGAGCAACTGCCCTGGCTCAAGGCCTGAACCCGGTGCCCGCCGACCGATCCCCTCGCGCCTTCCGATCTTCATTCATCTTTTCTGAAACCGTCATGACCCCATCGATCTTCCGCCGCACCGCCCTGGCGATCGCGCTGGCCGCCGCCTCGCTGTCCGTCGCATTGCCCGCTGCCGCACAGGACCTGAAGCCCGTGCGCATCCTCACCAACTGGTTCGCGCAGCCCGACCAGGCCGGCTACTGGCAGGCGCAGCAGGACAACCTCGGCAAGGAGGCCGGCATCAAGATCTCGGTGCTGCAGGGCGGCCCGAAGATCCAGACCGTGCCGCAGGTCGCGTCCGGCCAGGCCGAGTTCGGCATCGGCAACGCCGACGACGTGCTGCTGGCGCGCCTGCGCGGCGCACCGGTGCGCGCCGTGTTCGCGCACCTCGACTACGTGCCCTATGCGCTGGTCTACCACGCCGACCCGGCCGTCAAGTCGATCGCCGACCTGCAGGGCCGCACCTTCGCCGTGAACATCGGCAATGCCTACTGGGAATGGACGAAGAAGCAATACAAGCTGGCCGGCACCCGCGAGATTCCGGTGAGCGGCGACCTCAGCCTGTTCCGCAACGACCCGAAGATGGTGCAACAGGGCTACTCGCTCTACCTGCCGGCGCGCATGCAGGAGGCCGGCATCCCCGTGCAGTCGATCACGCTGGCGTCGCTGGGCTACCGGCCGTACAACGTGCTGTTCACCACCGACGAGATGATCCAGAAGAACCCGGCGCTGGTGAAGGCCACCGTGGCCGCCGTGCAGAAGGGCTGGGCCAACTACGTGCGCAATCCGTCGGGCCTGAAGCCGATGCTGTTCGAGATGAACAAGCAGATCTCGCCGGCCGTGTACGACGCGGCCAACAAGGAGATGATCGAGAAGCTGATCTCGCACGACCTCGGCAAGATCGGCTGCATGAGCGACGCGCGCTGGAGCGAAATCGCCAGCCAGTTGCGCAGCGTGGCCTTCCTGCCGAAGGACTTCAACGAGAAGCAGGCCTACGACCGCACGCTGGTCCCCGGCTGCTGATCCCACTCCCGGAGCATTCGACATGGCACACGGTGCGGCGATTCAATTGAAGGGCGTGTCCAAGCGCTTCGACAGCGGCCTGCAGGCGCTGGGCCAGGTCGACTTCGACCTGCGGGCGGGCGAGTTCGTGTCGATCGTCGGGCCGTCGGGCTGCGGCAAGTCGACGCTGTTGCGGATCGTCGCCGGGCTCATCGCGAGCAGCACCGGCGAATGCCGGCGGCCCGCCGACATCGAGACCGCCTTCGTCTTCCAGGAGGCCGCGCTGCTGCCCTGGCGCACCGTCGAGCGCAACGCGCAACTGCTGATGGAGCTCGAAGGCCACAAGCCCGAGGACTACCGTCCGCGTGCGGCAGAGGCGCTGAAGCTGGTCGGCCTGGCGGGCTTCGAGAAGTCGTATCCGCACCAGTTGTCGGGCGGCATGCGCATGCGCCTGTCGCTGGCCCGCGCGCTGGCGCTGCGGCCCGACCTGCTGCTGCTCGACGAGCCGCTGGCCGCGGTCGACGAACTCACGCGCGACGTGCTGCAGGAAGAGCTCTCCGCGCTGTGGAAGCAGGCCGGCTTCACCGGCGTGCTGGTCACGCACAACGTGCACGAGGCCGTCTACCTGTCGGACCGCGTGGTCGTGATGTCGCCGCGGCCCGGGCGCATCCTCGAGGTGATCGACGTGCCCTTCGCCTTCCCGCGTGCGCCGGAACTGCGCGCCACGCCCGAGTTCGCGCAACTCACCGGCGAAGTCACCGCCGCGCTGCGCCGCAAAGTCACCGCCTGAGGGAACCGCCCGTGTCCAACGCCACATCCATTTCATCGAACGCGGCAACCGTCGCGAGCACCGCACCGCCGGCCGCGCCGTCGCGCGTGCGGGGCTTCGTCCAGGCCGCCTGGCCCGTCGTGCTGGTCGCGCTGATCGCCATTGCCGGCTGGTACCTGCTGACCGCCACCGTCTACAAGGGCAAGGGCTATCTCGTGCCGTCGCCGCAGGAGGTCGCCGCCGCCGTCGGCGAGAACGCGGGCGTGCTGCTGATCGCCACGCTGACCACGCTGAAGGAAGCCACCTTCGGCTATCTGCTGGCCATCGTCGGCGGCATCGGCCTCGCGGCGGTGCTGAGCCAGTCGAAGCTGCTGGAGCGCAGCATCTATCCGTATGCGGTGCTGCTGCAGACGGTGCCGGTGGTCGCGATCGCGCCGCTGATCGTGCTCTGGTTCGGCTACAACGATCTGTCGGTCGTGATCATCAGCCTGATCATGTCGCTGTTCCCGATCGTCAACAACACGCTGCTGGGCCTGCGCTCGACCTCGCGCAACCTGACCGAGCTGTTCGCGCTGCACAACACGAGCCGGCTCACGTCCTTCTGGAAGCTGCAACTGCCCGGTGCACTGCCGCACATCATCGCGGGGCTGCGCATCTCGGCCGGGCTGTCGGTGATCGGCGCGATCGTCGGCGAATTCATCATCGGTTCGGGCAATGCGCAGGGCGGGCTGGGCGTGCAGATCGTGTTTGCGCAGGGGCGCATGTACACGTCGCTGCTGTTCGCCGAAGTCATCGCGGCGACGCTGCTCGGCTTCCTGTTCTTCATGGTGGTCAGCGGCATCGGCCGGCTGCTGCTGAAGAACTGGCACGAGTCCGCGATCGGGCATTGAGCTTGCATACCGGCAGCGTTGACGACGGCTCCAAAGCACAGAAGACTCGACCCATGCAAGACATCCCGCTCATCGACATCGCGCCGCTCGCCACCGGCGACGCTGCGGCCCGCCGCGCGGTCGCGGCCCGGATCGGCGCCGCCTGCCGCGGCGTCGGCTTCTTCGTGATCACCGGCCATGGGGTGTCGACGGCGTCGATCGATGCGACCTTCGCGCAGAGCGCGCGGCTGTTCGCCGAGCCCGTGGCCGCCAAGCGCGAGATGGCGATCGGCAAGCTCGGCAGCAACCGCGGCTACGTCGGCCTCGGCGTGGAGGCGCTCGACGAGAAGACGGCCGCCGACCACAAGGAGGCCTTCAACCTGATCTGGACCGACGACGCGACGCGACCCGCCAACGTCTGGCCGCCGCTGACGGGCTTCCGCGACGTGGTGCAGGGCTACTTCAACGCCGTGCTGGCGGTCGGCGCGCGGCTGCACCAGGCCTTTGCACTGGACCTCGGCCTGGCCGAGGACTTCTTCGCCGACAAGATCGATCGCCCGCTTGCGACGCTGCGGCTGCTGCACTACCCGGTACCGGCGCAGGCCGTGCCCGAAGGCCAGATCGGCGCCGGCGCGCACACCGACTACGGCAACGTCACGCTGCTCGCGACCGACGGCGTCGCCGGCCTGCAGGTGCGGCGCCGCGACGGCGGCTGGGTCGACGTGCCCGCCACGCCCGGCGCCTTCATCTGCAACATCGGCGACTGCCTGATGCGCTGGACCAACGACATCTATGTGTCGACGCCGCACCGCGTGCTCAAGCCGGCGGCGGAGCGCTATTCGATCGCGATGTTCATCGACCCGAACCCGGACGCGCTGGTCAGCGCGATTGCGTCCTGCGTGCCTGCCGGCGAGTCACCACGCCATGCGCCGGTCACGGCACACGACTATCTTCAGCAGCGCTTTGCGGCGACGTACGCCGCGAAGCCGTAGTCGGATCAGTCAACACCAGCCTGTCCATCGCCCTCGACCCCGCTCCGATCAACCGAGCCCTGCTCAGAGCGGATGCTCGGTATAGAAGCGGCCACCGTGGAACAACAACGGCGAGGCTCCCGCGCGACGGCTGCAGCGCTCCACCTCGCCCACGAAGATCACGTGGTCGCCTTCGTCGTAGCGGCTGCGGTTGAAGCACTCGAAGCTCGCCGCCGCACCTTCGATCAACGGCGCCCCGCCGGTGCCCTCGGTGAAGCGCACGTCGGCGTAGCGATCGATGTCCTTCTTTGCGAAGCGCTCCGCCAGATGCTTCTGGTCGGCTGCAAGGATGTTGATCGCGTAGTGCGAGCCGGTGCTCAGCGCGGCCATCGACGCGGCACTGCGCGACAGGCTCCACAGCACCAGTGGCGGCGCGAGCGACACCGAATTGAAGGAGTTGGCGGTGAGCCCGACCAGCGTGCCGTCGGCTGCACGCGCCGTCACGATGGTCACGCCGGTGGCGAAGGTGCCGAGTGCCTGGCGGAACTCGTCGACCGAAAAGGAAGGCGCTTGCGCCTGGACAGGGACAGTCACGGTGAAGCCGGGAAGGAATGAAGGACGAAAGAGGGCCGGCAGCCATTCTGGCCGATGGGTGTGCCCATGGCGACGGCCCGGTTTCCCATCAAGCTGCAGCCAGTCCGCTGCGTTCAAGCTGACGAGCGTTCGCATGGACGTGTGGTGGTCGTGCCGCCCGCGCCGAGGATGGCGACCCTTTTTAACCACTGCCAATCCGCATGTCCATCACGCCTGTCCCGAAGCGGTTGAAGCCCGACGTCACGCCAACCTCGGGAACCGTTCCCTCGACCCGAAACATCGACGGCACGGACAGCGATGCCACGCCGCAAGAATCCGCAAGACGCTGGACGTCCGCAACCACCTACGGGCCGACTTCCTCTGGTGATCGATGGCAGCAGAACCCCGGTCAGTTTGCGGGTTCATCGACAGGCGCGTCGCTCGGTTCGCCTCCGCCGATCACCACCGTGCAAGCCTCGCGCACCCATTCCGCGGCGCAGCAGGAAGCAATGGCCGCACTTCGGTTCGTTCCCCGTGCGTACGTTGCCGGCACGGCGTCGCAACCGTGGCCCGGTGCGGTGCTCGTCAGTCTTGCGAATCAGCTGGCGCAGTTGCTGCATGACGCGGGCGAGCCGATCGAACCGGCAAGCCAGGCCAGGGTCGGCAGCGTGTTGGCGGCCATGGCGACATATGCCGACGCTCTTGGGCAGCCAGGCATGAAGAAGTGCCTGGACTCGATGTCGTGGGCCGACGCACCGGGGCTCGACATGTTGGCGCAGTGCCTCTCGACGCTGGGCTCGCGGATGCCCACGCCGTCGAACGACGACCGGGAGGCGGTGCAGGCCCCCGATCTGGCGCTCCTTCTCGACTCATACCGCGAACGCATTCTCGGGGCGCGGTCTGGCCCCCAGCAGGAGCTGCATTGCCGTGCGCTGGCGTGCCTCGTCGCATCCACCGCATCCGATGAACAGGCGCCGTTGCTGCAGGCTTGCGCCGACTACTTCGGCGGCGCGGCGCCGTTGCAGAACGTGGTCGACGCGCTGGGCGATGCGATCAAGGGCCTGGGTCGTCAGGATCTGCTCAAACCCTCGTCCAGCGTCTTGCCGCTGACCCGTTTCGAGCAAGCCGACGTGCACGACAACCTGGAAATTGCCTGCGGCCAACTCCAGGGCGCCCCTGCGGGCCCGCATTGGGTGGAGCAAGCCACGAATCTCGGGGACTGGCTGCGGCGCTCGTATCGGCCGGATCGCCCCCTCGAGCCCCTGCTGTGGGACTTGCTCCAACGATGCGACGCATGCCGTGCATCCAACGGAAGTGCCGGCACGGCCGAGGCCATGTACGACGCGCTCCGCGAATGCTTCAGTGCGGCATCCGATGCGCGGCGAGGACAGGCGGCCGTGACGCTCCACCGGACCGAACAGGCGGACCCGGCCCAACTGGAGAGGCAAGCCGCGGAATATGCGGCATCGATCAAGGCGGCCGGCTCGCGCCATTCGGAGGAGCGACTCACCGACGCTGTCCACGCATGCCTATCGCGCCCCACGGCCACGAGCCTGACCCTCACGACCACTTCCAATCTGCCCGTCTCCACCGTCAGTGAGACGCGGGCGGCCCTGCGCGACTACGTGGCGTGCAATGTTCCCGACGAAAAGCTCCTCGGGCTGATGTTCGCCGCGCTCGGCAGCGCCGATGAGGACACCTATCGCAGGCGCACCAGCCATTCGTTGGGAGAGCGCCTCGTCAATCCGCTGGCATTGCCGCTCTGGAAAAAAATGGCGCGAGACTACGAAGCCGAGTTCCCCCACGCCAGCCTGTCGTTCCACGATCTGGTGCGGCGCAGACACTATTCACTGCTTCGCTTCATACCGGACGAACCGCTGGCCGGCGTGCTTTACGCGACCCTGTACGCGACCGACCCGAACTATTGCAAGCCGGTGGCAGAGGCGCGCCGGGATTTCATGCGCGCGCGTGCGGTTGCCGGGCTGGCCACCACGACGTGAACAACTCGGCGGTCGATGGTCGTGGAGGGCTGCGGCACGTTCAGCCGAAGAACCAGTAGCAGACGCCGATCGATGCCAGGACGCCGGCCGCCTCGGCCACCAGCGCGCAGCCGACCGCGTGCCGCGCACGCCGGATGCCGACGGCGCCGAAGTACACCGCGAGCACATAGAAGGTGGTCTCGGTGCTGCCCTGGATGATGGCGGCCAGCCGTGCGGCGAAGCTGTCGACGCCCTGGCTCTTCATGGTCTCGATCAGCATCGCGCGCGCCGCGCTGCCCGAGAAGGGCTTCACCAGTGCAGTCGGCAGCGCATCGACGAAGCGCGTGTCCCAGCCGGTGCGCATGGCCAGCCAGCGGATGCCTTCGAGCACGACGTCGAGCGCGCCCGAGGCCCGCAGCACGCCGACCGCGCACAGCATCGCGATCAGGTAGGGAAGCAGGTTCTTCGCAACGTCGAAGCCTTCTTTCGCGCCTTCGACGAAGTGGTCGTACACCGGGATGCGCTTCACCGCGCCGGCCAGGAGGAAGCCGACGATCAGGCCGAACAGCACGAGGTTGCCCAGCAGCGACGAGAGTGCCGCCAGCGCGGCGGCCGAGAGCGTTGCCAGCAGCGCCATGAAGCCGCCGAGCGCCAGCGCACCGGGCAGCAGGTAGGCCAGCACGACCGGGTCCCACAGGCGCAGCCGCTGCATCAGCGCGACCGACAGCAGTCCGGCGAGCGTCGATGCGCTGGTGGCCAGCAGGATCGGCAGGAACATCAGCGTCGGATCGGCCGCGCCCTGCTGCGCGCGGTACATGAAGATCGTCACCGGCAGCAGCGTGAGCGACGACGCGTTGAGCACCAAGAACAGGATCTGCGCATCGGTGGCGCGCGCCGGCTCGGTGTTGAGCGTCTGCAATTCGCGCATCGCCTTCAGGCCGATCGGCGTGGCTGCGTTGTCCAGCCCCAGCGCGTTGGCCGCGAAGTTCATCGTGATGAGCCCGAGCGCCGGATGGCCCGCGGGCACGCCCGGCATCAGCCGGCTGAACAGCGGCCCGAGCAGCCGTGCGAGCCAGGCCACCAGCCCGGCCGCCTCGGCGATGCGCAGGAAGCCGAGCCACAGCGTCAGCGTGCCGAACAACAGCACCATCACCTCGACGCCGAGCTTCGCCATGGCGAACAGGCTGTCGACCATCGCTGCGAACACGCCGGCGTCGCCGCCGACCAGCCAGCGGCCCAGCGCCGCGAGCGCCGCCACCAGGAAGAAGCCGAGCCAGAGTCCGTTGAGCATGGCGTGGCCTCAGGCACCGGCCGGCGCATCGGCGTCGGTGGCCAGCGTGGCGTCCACCAGCGCCTTCACGAAGGCCTTGTTCAGCCCCTTGAAGCCGAACTGCAGCCGGTAGAAGATCGTGCCGTAGATCTGGTCGTAGAGCGCTTCGGGCGGGCGGCTGGCCCGGATGCTGCCGTCGCGCTGGCCGCGGCGGATCACGCCGATGCCGAGCTTGCGGCGGATGCTGAGGTAATGCGCCACGAAGAGTTCGGTGTTGCCGTGCTCGGCCATGCATTCGGCCAGCACCGCCAGCTGCACGCGGCCGAGATCGCCCTGCAGCGCCGCCACATAACGCTGCGCGTGCGCATGGATCGCCTGGGCCGGCGGATCGGTTTCGGACAGCGGCAGCACCATCGTCGTCTGGCGCAGGAACGCGTCGATCAGCAGCTCCAGCCGGCTGGGCCACCACTTGTAGATCGTCATCTTCGACACGCCGGATTCGGCGGCGATCGCCTGGATCGTGGCGCCGCGCAGCCCGACCGTGGCGCTCAGCCGGTAGGCGGCGTCCAGCACCGCCGTGCTGGCGGTCTCGGAGCGAGGACGGCCGCGGCGGCGTGCGGCACCATCGGCCGGCGCCGCGGTTGCAACGGCCGTGGCCTTGGAAACCTGGGGAACGAGTCGGACGGGTGTGGCGAGCGGGCGTGTCATGGCGGCATGCTGGAAGAGTGACCGATCATCGCCGAAGCCTGCGGCGAAAACCGGGACGTGAAACTACGCAATGGCACGCTTGTTGCGTGCGGCATTTTCAATTACTGTACGACACGTATAGTTTAAAAATACCGATCGCCCACACGATGTCCACGACGACCGTTCCCGCCGACAACGCCCTGCCCGAGGCCGGCACGGGCGTCTTCCACGCCGGCAGCGTCGTGCTGCAGTCGGGCCGCACCTTCCGCAACATGTCGATCGTCTACAAGACCTTCGGCACGCTGAACGCGGCGCGTTCGAACGTGATCGTCTATCCGACCTCCTACTCGGCGCAGCACCACGACACGCAGTCGATGGTGTGCGAAGGTGGTGCACTCGACCCGTCGAAGTACTTCATCGTGATCCCGAACCTGTTCGGCAACGGGCTGTCGAGTTCGCCGTCGAACACGCCCTGGCCCGACGTCGGTACGCGCTACCCCGACGTGACCTATGCCGACGCGGTGCAGGTCCAGCGCCGCATGCTGGCCGAGCTCTGGGGCATCGACCGCGTGGCGCTGGTCTATGGCTGGTCGATGGGCGCCATGCAGGCCTACCACTGGGCCGCGCTGTTCCCGGACGCGGTCGAGCGCATCGCGGTGGTCTGCGGCTCGGCGCGCTGTGCGCCGCACAACCGGGTGTTCCTCGACGGCGTGCGCCACGCGCTGACGGCCGATGCGGCCTACCGCGACGGGCTCTTCACCGAGCGGCCGGTGCGCGGGCTGCGCGCCATGGGCCGCATCTACGCCGGCTGGGCGATGTCGCAGACCTTCTACCGCGAGGAGCTGTGGCGCAGCCTGGGTGCGTCGTCGCTCGAGGACTACCTCGTCACGTACTGGGAAAGCAACTTCGCGCGGCGCGATCCGGTCGATCTGCTCGCGCAGCTCTGGACCTGGGAGCACGGCGACATCAGCGCCAACGCGCTGTACGGCGGCGACCTGCCCAGGGCGCTGGCCGCGATCCGCGCGCGCACGCTGCTGATGCCGGGCGACCACGACCTCTACTTCCAGGTCGACGACAACCGGCTCGAGATGCAGCATCTGCAGAACGCCGAACTGCATCCGATTCCTTCGGTCTGGGGCCACCGTGCGGGCAATCCGTCGGACCGGCAACCGGAGGACCGGGCCTTCATCGACCACCATGTGAAGGCCTTGCTCGCCGCATGACGACGCTTCCGCAACACGCCACGCGACCGGCCTCGTCCGATGTCGCCGAGGCCGCCGATGTCGTCGACGCAACCGCCCCGCGTGCGCCGCGCGCCACCGACAAGCCCGCCGCGTTCCGGCTCAAGGCGAAGGACCTGATGCCGCTGTCGGTGCGCAGCAACGGGCCCGCCGCACGGCGCGCCCTCGGACATCTCGGCGCGATCGGCATCGCCGCATGGGCGCTGTGGCAGCTCCGCGGAAGCCCGTGGGCGCTGGCGCTGGTGCCGCTGCTCGGCTACTTCATCGCCTTCCTGTTCAACGCGCTGCACGAGACCGCGCACCAGACGCCGTTCCGCACGCGTTTCTGGAACTACGCGATGGGCCACCTGGCCGGCTTCGCGATCGGGCTGCCCTACGAGTACTACCGGCTGTTCCACTGGGACCATCACCGCTTCACGCAGGACCCGGCGCGCGATCCGGAGCTCGCCATGCCGCTGCCGGCCACGCGGGCCGGGCTCGTCTGGTATTGGTCGGGTGTGCCGACCTGGATCGGGCGTGCCCGCATGCTCTTCATGCACGGCGTGCGCGGCGTCGTGCGCGCGCCCTGGGTGCCCGAAGCCAGGCGCGCGCTGGTGGTGCGCGAGGCACGCTGCTACCTGCTCGGCTACGCCGCCGTGGCCGCGCTGTCGATCGCGACCGGCTCGCTCGCCGCGCTGTGGCTCTGGCTGCTGCCGCTGGCCGTCGGCCAGTGGTTCCTGCGGCCGTACCTGCTGTCGGAGCACACCGGCTGCGCCCACACGCCGGACATGCTCGAGAACACGCGCACCACCTACACCAACGCCTTCGTGCGCTTCTTCGCATGGAACATGCCCTTCCATGTGGAGCACCACGCCTATCCGGCCGTGCCCTTCCATGCGCTGCCGCAGCTCAACGCGCTGCTGGCGGACCACATCACGAACACCGAGAACGGCTACCCGGCATCGACCGCGGCCGTGCTCCGCCATCTGAACGCCCTGGCCGTGCGCCGCGCCGAGGGCACCGACCTCCTCACCGAAAGCAAATGACATGAGCGCACTCTCGATCGACGGCGACCGCCTCTGGGCCAGCCTGATGGAACTGGCCGGCATCGGCGCGACACCCGCGGGCGGCGTCTGCCGGCTCGCACTGACCGATCTCGACCGGCAGGGCCGCGAACTGGTGATCCGCTGGGCACGCGAGGCCGGCTGCAGCATCCGCGTCGACCGGATCGGCAACATCTTCGCGCGCCGTCCGGGCCTGGACGACAGCCTGCCCGCGGTCGCGTCCGGCAGCCACATCGACACCCAGCCGACCGGCGGCAAGTTCGACGGCAACTACGGCGTGCTCGCGGTGCTGGAGGTGTTCCGCACGCTGAACGACCACGGCGTGCAGACCCGCCTGCCGCTCGAGATGGCGATCTGGACCAACGAGGAGGGCTCGCGCTTCGTCCCGGTGATGATGGGTTCGGGCGTCTATGCCGGCGCCTTCACGCTCGAGTCCGCGCTGGCGGCGACCGACCGCGACGGCATCAGCGTCGGCGGCGCGCTCGAGGCCATCGGCTACGCGGGCGCGGAGCCGGCCGCCGTGTCGGCCGGCGCACCGCGCTTCGCCGCGTACTTCGAGGCGCACATCGAACAGGGCCCGGTGCTGGAGGACGCCGACGTGGTGATCGGTGCCGTCACCGGCGCGCTCGGCCAGCGCTGGTACGACGTGACCGTCACCGGCCAGGAAGCGCATGCCGGCCCGACGCCGATGGCGCTGCGCCGCGACGCGCTGCAGGCGGCGGCCGGCCTGATGCAGGAGACGGTGGCGATCGCGCTGCGCCATGCGCCGCACGGGCGCGGCACGGTCGGCGTGGTCGACGTGTTCCCGGCCTCGCGCAACGTGATCCCGGGCCGCGTGAAGTTCACGGTCGACCTGCGCAACATCGACGACGCCTCGCTGTCCAGCATGGACGCGCAGATCCGCGCGGCCTGCGCGGAGGTGGCGGCACGCACCGGCACGACCGTCGACATCCAGCAGGTCGTGTACTTCGCGCCTACGGCGTTCCCGATGGTGGACGGCGTGCGGCAGGGCGCCGCGGCGCGCGGCTACAGCTGCATGGACGTGGTCAGCGGCGCGGGCCACGACGCGGTCTACGTCGCCAGCCAGTTGCCGGTCGGCATGATCTTCGTGCCCTGCAAGGACGGCATCTCGCACAACGAGATCGAGGACGCCAAGCCCGAGCACCTGACCGCGGGCTGCAACGTGCTGCTCGACGCGATGCTGCTGGCGGCCGCATGACAGCCTTGCCAGCCACCGGCGAGCGTGTCGTCCACGGCACCTGTCCGCACGACTGCCCCGACACCTGCGCGATGCTGATCACCGTGAAGGACGGCGTGGCCACCAAGGTGCGCGGCGACCCGGCACATCCGACCACGCAGGGCGTGCTGTGCACCAAGGTTTCGCGCTACCTGGAGCGCACCTATAGCCCCGATCGCGTGCTGTACCCGATGCGAAGGGTCGGCGCCAAGGGACCGGGGCAGGGCCGCTGGGAGCGCATCGGCTGGGACGAGGCGCTCGACACCATCGCAGAGCGCTTCAAGGCGATCGCCGCCGACGACCCGCAAGCCATCCTGCCGTATGCCTATTCGGGCACGCTGGGGCTGGTCCACAACTTCGGCATGCCGCGGCGCTTCTTCCACCGGCTGGGCGCGTCGCTGCCCGAGCGCGTGCTCTGCGCCACGGCCGGTCGCACGGGCTACAACACCGTGGTCGGCGCGCAGATCGGCACCGACATCACGCACTTCGCGGATGCACGGCTGATCATCCTCTGGGGCACCAATCCGATCACGTCGAACCTGCACTTGTGGACCCGCATCGCCGAGGCGCGCCGCAAGGGCGCCAAGGTGATCGCGATCGACCCGTACCGCTCGCAGTCGGCCGAGAAGTCCGACTGGCACCTGGCGCCGCTGCCCGGCACCGACGGCGCGCTGGCCTTCGGCCTGATGCACCTGCTGATCCGCGACGGCCTGATCGACCGCGACTACATCGACCGCCACACGCTGGGCTTCGACGCGCTCGCGGCACGTGCCGCGGACTTCACGCCGGAGGTGGTCGCCGGCATCACCGGCCTGGCGGTGGACGACATCTGCCAGCTGGCGAAGGACTACGGCAGCGAGCCGCTGTCGGCGATCCGCATGAACTTCGGCATGCAGCGCCACGCGGGCGGCGGCAACGCGGTGCGCGCCATCGCCTGCCTGCCCGCACTCACCGGCGCCTGGCGCCATGCCGCGGGCGGCGTGCTGCTCGACAACGCCGGCGCGCATGCGGTCGACCTGGCGGCGCTCGACGGGCGCCACCTGCTGCCCGACCCGCCGCCGCGCACCGTCAACATGGCGCAGATCGCGCAGGCGCTGACCGAGCTGAACGACCCGCCGCTGAAGGCGCTGTTCGTCTATGCCTCCAACCCGGTGGCGGTGGCGCCGAACAACGGTCTGCTGCGCCGCGGCTTGCTGCGGCCCGACCTGTTCACGGTCGTGCACGAGATCTTCCTGACCGACACCTGCGACTACGCCGACATCGTGCTGCCGGCCACCACGCAGCTCGAGCAGTTCGACGTGCACCGGCCTTACGGCACGCTGTACACGATGCTCAACGAGCAGGCGATCGCACCGCTCGGCGAGGCCGTTTCCAACGCCGAGCTGTTCCGCCGGCTGGCGGCGCGCATGGGCTTCGACGAGCCCTGCTTCCGTCAGAGCGATGAGGAGATCGCGGCCGAGGCGCACATCCCCACGGCCGCGGTCAACGCCTCGCTCGACTTCGACGTCCTGCGGCGCGACGGCTGGCAGCGGATCGACGTGCCGCTGCACTACGCGCCCTTCGCCAACGGCAATTTCCCGACGCCGTCCGGCCGCTGCGAGTTCGAAAGCGCGAGCGCTGCCGCCCAGGGCTGGAGCGCGGTGCCGGAGTTCATCCCACCGCGCGAATCGGCGCTGGGCGACCCCGCACTCGCGCAACGCTTTCCGCTGATGCTGCTCACGCCGCCGGCGCGGCATTACCTGAATTCGAGCTTCTCGGCCGTCGAATCGCTGGTGCGCGACGTCGGCGCGCCGTGGGTCGACATCCATGCGGCCGACGCGGCGGCGCGCGGCATCGCCGACGGCGATCGGGTGCGCGTCTTCAACGCACGCGGTGCCTTCGAAGCCGATGCACGCGTCGGCGACAAGTCGCGCAGCGGCGTGGTGGTCGCGCCGTCGATCTGGTGGCTGAAGAAGTCGGCCGACGGCGAGAACGCCAACGCCGTGACGTCGGATGGCCTGACCGACATCGGCCGTGGCGCGACGTACTACGACACGGCGGTCGAGATCGAACGGGCCGGCTGAACGGCGCGAGACCGCCAGGTCCGGTCGTTCAGGCCGTCAGGCGCTGGCGGGCGTGTCCAGCCGGCCGTGGATGCGGCCCGAATGGCCGGGCTCATACAGCGTGCCTTGCGGCCGGCGCGGCTTTTCCTGCGTCTGCTGGCGGTCGGCCTGTTTGGCGGCCATGCGATCGCCGAGCCACGGAACGATCTTCGCGATCGCGGTGTTGAAGCTGGACATCGCGCCGACCTTCAGGTCGCGGCCGCCTTCGGTCGCCGCCTTCAGGATGGTCTCGGCGACCTGCTGCGGATCGATCATCGGATCGGGCAGCTTGGGCTCGTTCTCGAGGTAGTTGCGTGCGTTGTTCGGGAAGGGCGTGTTGACGGCGGTCGGCTGGATCAGCGTGACCGTGACCGGGTTGCGCGCCACATCCTCGACCTCCACCCGCAGCGCATCGGTGAAGCCTTTCACCGCATGTTTGGACGCCGAGTACATGCCCTGCAGCGGCACCACGGCATCCGACACCTCGCTGCCGAGATTGATCAGCGCGCCGCCTTCCAGCTTCAGGTAGGGCAATGCAGCCAGGGAACCGTTCACGATGCCCCAGAAGTTGGTGTCGAAGACCTTGCGGTTGTCTTCCTCGCTGACCTGGTCGAGCCGGCCATAGACGGAAACACCGGCGTTGTTGATCCACGTGTCGATGCGGCCGAATTCGGTGATCGCGATGCGTGCGACCTCGTCCATCTGCGCGCGGTCGGCCACGTCGGCCACCGCGGCGATCGCCGTGCCGCCGTTCGCGGCGATCTCGGCGACAAGTTGTTCGAGGACGTCGCCGCTGCGTGCCACCAGCACCAGCCGCGCGCCGCGTTCGGCTGCGAGCTGCGCCGTGCACAGCCCGATGCCGCTGGACGCACCGGTCAGCACGATGATCTGTTGGTCGAGGGGCCTGAGATGGCTTGCCATGTGTCTGCTCTCCTTGGGAATCGAATGCCCGCCATTTCGGGCCGGCGCTGCATGGCAGGGTGTGGCGCCGGGGCGGAACGGCCTGTAGGGCAATGGCAGTCGATGTGGTCGGTCGGCGCGCAAGCGGGCCAGGCGAAATGGCGCGGTCGCCGGCCTTTCGCATGCCGTAGCGACCATGGAAATTTAAACGAACCAGTGTTTATTGCGACCAGTTGGTCTTAATTTGATCGCAATGGTTGTTTGAAGACGAGGCGGACTAGAATCGGCGGATGAACACCGTAGCGCCCCCGAAAAAAGTCTCCTTCAAGGCGCAGATGCATATGGCGCGCGAGGAGGCGATCGTCCAGACGGTGAACCGGCTGCTTGCCGAAAAAGGCTTCGAGTCGATGACCGTGGATGAAGTTGCCGCGTCGGTCGGCATCGCCAAGGCCAGCCTCTACAAGCATTTTCCGAGCAAGGAAGACCTGGCCGCCGCCGCGATGGTGCGCATCATGCAGCGCACGCAAGACATGCTGGCGTCGCTGCCGCCGACCGACCCGCCGCTCGCCAAGCTGCGCGCCGTGGTCCGCTGGACGATGGAAGTCCAGCTGCAGGGCGAGATGCCTTCGCTGCCGCACCAGAACTCCACGCTGCGCGCGGCATTGATGAACAACCGGGCCTATCTCGATCGCCTGATGGAGGTCAGCGACACGCTCGGCGGCTGGATCCAGGCTGCGCAGACCGATGGCACGATGAGCAGCAAGCTGCCGCCCGTCGTCGTGCTCTACACGCTGTTCGCCCGCGCCTGCGATCCGGTGGTGGAATTCCTCAAGGCCGGCGGCCTGTACAGCGACGCGCAGATCGTCGACTTCGTGCTCATCAGCTGCTTCGAAGGCCTCGCCGCCCGCTGAGGTTCGTCGGTTCCAGAAGCGCGGAACCGGCTCTGCCGGGCCGCTGGTGGTCAGTCCTTCACATGGGCAAAGTCGACCAGCTTGGCGTACTGCGCCATGTCGTCGCGGATCAGCCGGCCCAGGTCTTCCTTGCCGGTCGCGATGACCGAACCCGACTCCTCGATGCGCCGGCGCACGTCCGGCTGCTGAAGCACGGCCTGCAGCGCCAGGCCGAGCTTCTGCGTGATCTCGGGCGGCATGTTCTTCGGGCCAGCCAGCGCGAACCAGCCGGTCAGCACGTAGTCCTTGAGCGCCGGATGCTCGGCCAACGCCGGCACGTTGGGCAGCAGCGCGATGCGCTTGGCGCTGCTCACGCCCAGCGGGTAGAGCCGACCGCTCTGGATGAAGGGCAGCGCGGCGGTCGGCGAGATGATCGCCAGCTCGATGTTGCCGCCGGCCAGGTCGCTGGTCAGCGGCGCCACGCCGCGGTACGGGATGTGCGTCATGAAGATGCCGGCGCGCTGCTTGATCAGTTCGCCAGCGAAGTGCAAGGTCGAGCCGACGCCCGAACTGCCGTAGCTGAACTTGCCCGGGTTGCGCTTGGCCGTGTCGATGAATTCGCCGAGCGTCCTGACGCCGGCCTTCGGGCCCGCCACCAGCAGCACCGGCGCCGTGGCGATCAGGCCGATCGGCGTCAGGTCCTTCTGCGGATCGTATTTCTGGGCGCGGTTCACCAGGCCTGTGGCTGCCATCTCGTTGCTGGAGCCGACCAGCAGCGTGTAGCCGTCCGGCGCGCTGTTGACCACGCGCTGCGCGGCGATCGCACCGGCCGCGCCGCCCTGGTTGTCGACCACCACCGGCGTCTGCAGCTTCGCGCCCAGCGCGTCGGCCACCACGCGCGCCGCCATGTCCACCGAACCGCCCGGCGGGTAGCCGACCACGAAGCGGATCGGTTTGGTCGGATAGTCGCTCTGCGCTGCGGCCCAGGGCGCGGCGAGTGCCAGCACCGTGGCGGCGATGGCACGGCGGCGCGAGATGGCGCGGCGGGAGGAGCGGGAAGACGGCGTGGGGCAGGACATGGTGAGGCGAGGGGAGGTGAAGAAACTCAGCTGGCGCGCCCGGGCGCCAGGAAGCGCTGCGCCAGCTTGACCCAGTAGGTCGAGGCCAGCGGCAGGCATGCGTCGTTGAAGTCGTAGCCGGGGTTGTGCACCATGCAGCCGCCGCTGCCATGGGTGTCGCCGACCCCGTTGCCGATGATGAGATAGCTGCCGGGGCACTTTTCCAGCATGAAGGAGAAGTCCTCGCTGCCGGTCAGCGGCTGCAGGTCGGCGATCACGCCGTCCTCGCCCAGCCAGTCGACGGCGACCTGGCGGGCGAAGTCGGTGCAGGCCACGTCGTTGACCAGCGCCGGATAGCGCCAGCGGTAGTCGATGTCGGCGCGCACGCCCAGCGTCGCGGCCTGCGCCGCCACCAGTTCGGTGATGCGCTCGCGCAGCATGGCCCGCACTTCGGGACGGTAGGCGCGCACCGAAAGGCGCAGCTCGACCTTGTCGGGGATCACGTTGGGCGCGTCGCCCGCGTGGATCGCTCCGACCGAGATCACGGCCATGTCGCGCGGATCGACGTTGCGCGACACGATGGTCTGCAGCGCCAGCACGATGTGCGCGGACGCCACCACCGGGTCGGCCGACAGGTGCGGCGCCGAGCCGTGGCCGCCGCGGCCCTGCACGGTGATCAGCACCGTGTCGGACGACGCCATGAAGGAGCCGCCCTTGAAGCCGAACTGGCCGGTCGGGAAGCCGGGCATGTTGTGCAGCGCGAAGATCGCGTCGCACGGGAAGCGGTCGAACAGGCCGTCCTCGATCATCTTGCGGCCGCCGCCCAGGCCTTCCTCGGCCGGCTGGAAGATCAGGTGCAGCGTGCCGTCGAAGCTGCGCTCGGTCGCCAGATGGCGCGCCGCGGCCAGCAGGATCGCGGTGTGGCCGTCATGGCCGCAGGCGTGCATCTTGCCGGGGAAGGTGCTGGCATAGGGCACGCCGCTGGCCTCGTGGATGGGCAGCGCGTCCATGTCGGCGCGCAGTCCGAGCACGCGCGGGCCGTTGCCGAGCTTGAGCGTGCCGACCACGCCGGTGCCGCCCAGGCCGCGGTCGACCGCATAGCCCCAGTCGGCCAGCCGTTGTGCGACCAGGTCGCTGGTGGCGAATTCCTCGAAGGCGAGTTCCGGGTGCGCGTGCAGGTGATGGCGCAGCGCCACCATGTCCTTTTCGATCGCGCGGATGCCGGGCAGCACCGGGTCTGCGCTGGCGGCGCCGGTGGTCTGGGTGTCGCGTTCGATGGTGCTGGTCATGGGCTTGTCTTGCTGCTGTGGTTGTGGCCGCGAGTCTAGGAAGCGGCGCCGCGCTGCGGCAGACAGGCGGCGCCTCGGGCCGCACAGCAGCGCCTGTCTTGCGGGCGATACCCGGCTCGGATAATCGGGCGCCATGAAGCTGCACCAGATCCGCTACCTCGTCGCAGTGGCCGCGCATGGCAGCATCCGGGCCGCCGCGCGCGGACTCGGCGTGACGCAGGCGGCCGTGACGCAAGGCATGCGCGAGCTGGAGGCCGACTGCCGGCTCGCGCTCTTCACCCGCCACACCGGCGGCATCGGCCTGACCGAGGCCGGGCGCGACCTGCTCCAGCATGCGCAGCGCATCCTCGATCAGTTGCAGCAGGCCGAGCAGGAGCTCGCACGGCACCGCGGCGCCGGCGCGCCGCAGCGGCTGTCGATCGGCATCACGCCGTGGGTGGCGCAGACGCTGCTGGCGCGCTCGCTCGCGCCGTTCCGCGCCGAGATGCCGCACGTGCAGCTCGAGTTCTTCGACGGCTTTTCGGCCCTGGCCTACCCGAAGCTGCGCGAAGGCAGCCTCGACCTGATGATCGGCCGCATCGCCGCGCCGGACGAGCTCACCGGTCTGCAGGCCGCGCCGATCTTCACCTACGAAGCCACCGTGATGGCGCGCGCCGGCCATCCGCGGGCGGATGCAACCAGCATCCATGCGCTGCTCGATGAGGACTGGTTGCTCAATTTCGCGCCCGACGGCGAGAAGGAGCTGATGGAACAGTTGTTCGGCCAGCATGGCGCCGCGGTGCCGCACCACCGCATCCATCTCGCGCAGTCGGCCTCGCTGATGGTCACGCTGGTACAGCAGACCGACATGCTGACCTTCTGCCCCTGGCCGCTGGTGGAGACTGCGGCGCTGCGCGGGCGCATGGTGGCGCTGCAGCTGCGCGAGCGCTTCGCGCCGCGCACGGTCGGCGTGATCCGGCGCAGCCACGAGACGCCGTCGCCCGCGGCCCAGCGCTTTCTCGCGCATTTCATGGCGGCGGTGCACGCCAGCGCGGCGTCGGACGACCCGGAGTTGCGGCGTGTCTTCTATTCGCTGGACGTGCAGGCGTCGGCGCCGTGAGCGGACGTCAGTCGGTGCCGGGCACGCGCACGCAGCATTGCGGTGCAAAGCCGACCTGCTCGTCCTTCTGCGCGTAGCCCAGCGGATTGGCCAGCACGCGGCAGCGCCATGGCTCCTGACCACCCGCGTCCGGCGTTCCGCTCACGACATAGTCGTTCGGGCAATGCAGATGGCCGTGCAGCCACAGCACCGCATGCGGCAGCAGATCGTCGAGGTCGTTGCAGAAGCCGGCCGTGCCCGGCGTCAGCCCGTAGCGCGGGTCGGCACTGCGCAAACTGGGCGCGAAGTGAGTGATGGCTACGGTGGGACCGCTGAACGGTACTTGCAACGCCTCGCGCAGCCATTGCTGGCATTCCAGCGCCAGCGCACGGATGCCGTCGGCCAGCACATGTTCGCCGTCGCGCAGCGTCGAGTTCTTGCGCAGGTAGAAATTCGCCGCGCGGAAGGCCTTGTCGCGCTGCTTCAGCAATTCGGCGAGGCGCTTGCTTTCCGGCGCCGCGTCGGTGGCCTGGCGCGCGAGCGCGTCGAAGTCGCTCCACAACGTGGTGCCGACGAAGCGCACGCCGTCGATCACGACCGTCTCGCGCTCCAGCCAGGTGATGCCGAGCCGCTCGCACTGGGTGCGCAGCCGCGCATGCGTGTCCTCGAAGGGCAGCTTGTCGTATTCATGGTTGCCCGGCACGAAGAGCACGTGCTTCCATGGGCCGCCGCGTGGCGCGAACTGCGACAGGCCGAAGTCGTCGCCCACCAGCCGCGAGCCCTGCTGGTAGGAGCCGATGTCGCCCGCCAGCACCAGCACGTCGGCGCCCGGTGCGGGCTGCGCAACGAAATCCGGTTGCGTTTCGAGGTGCAGGTCCGACATCAATTGAAGCTTCATGCGGGAAAGTCTAGCCGCGTGCCATCGGCCGCCGATGGCTCCTGGAAGGCAAAGCGGGGTGCGGTCAGCAGGATGAGGTTATGTGCATCGCACATAAAGATCGCGTTGAAAGATAGGGGATAACCCTTAATCTTCAGTCATCACCTCCTCCAGCGCGGAAAGGCCGCGCAAGACCATGTTCAACCTTCTTGCCCAACTGACCCGCTTCTTCTCTTCCGCTGCCGACACGACGCCCGACAGCCCGGCTTCGCTGCTGATGGAAAGCGCCGACGTCCGCGCCGGCCATGACGCCCACGACGCACAGGAATTGCGCGTTGCCGCCAGCGCCTGGCTGCGCGTCGTTCGCTGAAAGACCTTCGCTGCTAGAGCGCGGGCACCGTTTGCTCGCGCAACGAACGCGCGAAGGCCGCGGCCGCCGAGCGCACCAGCGCCGCCCGCAGCCATTCGTGCGCATGCCCGTGCTGGGCGCGCCGGTGCCAGACGGCATCCACGTGCACCAGGGGCTGATCGAAGGGCAGGTCGCGCAGCACCAGTTGCGAGTCGATGCCGGTCACGCGCACGAAATGCCGCGGCAGCACCGTCAGCAATTCCGAATTGGCGACCACCCGCCCGGCCGTGAAGAACTGGTTCACGGTGACCACGATGCGCCGTTCGCGCCCGAGCGCACTGAGCGTCTGGTCGATGAAGCCATAGGGACGCCCCGAAAAGCTCACCAGCAGATGGCGCGCCGAGCAGTAGGCATCGAGCGTCAGCGGCTGTTCGGCCAGCGGATGGTCGCGCCGCATCACGCAGACGTACTGGCCGACGTACAGGCGTTGCGTCTCGAAAGGCACCGCGACGCCCGACTGCCCGCGTGCCGTCAGGCTGGCGATGACCGCCGGAAAGTAGCCGATCGCCATGTCGGCCTCTTCGGCCTCGAGCAGCGCGCGCGGGTCGCGCGTGGTCAGCGGCACCACGCGGATCGAGATGCCGGGCGCCTCGGCCTCGGCGATCTGCACCAGTCCCGGAATCAGCTCCGCCGCGGTGGCGTCGGCCATGGCCAGCACGAAGGTGGTGTCGGCCACGGTGGCGTCGAATTCATTCGGCGCGAGCGTGTGCTGCAGCTGCTGCAGCGCCTCGCGCACCGTCGGCCACAGTGCCAGCGCGCGGGGCGTCGGGTCGACGCCGGCGCCCGAGCGGCGCACCAGCTCGTCGCCGAGCACGTCGCGCAATCGCCGCAGTGCGTTGCTGACCGCCGGCTGCGTGATCGACAGGTTACGGGCGGCGCGCGTCAGGTTGCGCTCCGCCATCACCTCATCGAAGACGCGCAGCAGGTTCAGGTCCAGCGTGCGGAAATTGACGTCCATAAGTCTGATGAATGATATCCATCAGCAAGATAAAGTGGGAAAACACTAGGGTAACCCCTAATATTCGGTCATCGGCTACGGCCAGCAACCCACCAGGGAACACATCATGACCAGCTTCGTACACGTTGAGCAACCTGTCGCACATCCCGGCGTCGCCCGCGCCGAAGCTGCGATCTCCCAATTCACCGCCGCCAGCCGCCGCGTCGACGGTACCCGCGGCCTGGCAGCCCTGCTGCTCGCCGCCGTGATCTCCGCCGCTCTGCTGGTGGCCGATCGCCTGGTTGCCAACGAAGGCAGCCTGCTTGCCCTGTGGGCCACCCTCTGGGTCGTGGCTTTCCTCGCGATCGCGCTGTTCTCCGGTGTCGCGCGCAGCGTCGCTGCCAGCGCCATCGCCGGCTGGGGCGCCTATGCACGTCGCCGCGCCGCTGCCCAGGCCGACGAACGTTTCCTGGCCTACGCCAAGTACGACACGCGCATCATGCAAGAACTGCAAGCTGCCGCGAGCCGTCAGGAAGCCGTTGACGGCGTCGCCTCCCCGGCAGCAGCCGCACGCGGTACCGCCGACGGCGCCGTGCCGACGCTCTACGAAGCGATGCGCCGCGTGAACCTCGGCAAGTACTATTGATCTGCCGCTTCCCCGCTCCGCGCTTCTTGCGGAGCCCATGAAAAAACCGCCCTCGGGCGGTTTTTTCGTTGCTGCGCGGCTGCCGTACTCAGGCGGCCAGGCGTTCTTCGATCGCGGCCTTGGTCGCCGGCAGTTCGGCGGGCAGATGGTGCGCAAGCTGCTGGAACAGTTCGGTGTGCAGCTTCAGTTCGGCCTGCCACGCAGCCTTGTCGATGCTGGTCACGGTGTCGAACTGCGCGGCGCTGAAGTCCAGGCCGGTCCAGTTGAGTTCCTCGTAGCGCGGGCTCACGCCGAAGACGTGGTCGCTGCCCGAGGCCTTGCCTTCGAGGCGGTCGATCATCCACTTCAGCACGCGCATGTTTTCGCCGTAGCCGGGCCAGACGAACTTGCCGTCGGCGCCCTTGCGGAACCAGTTGGTGGTGTAGATCTTCGGCAGCTCGGCGCCCGAGGCCTCGAGCTTCTTGCCCAGGTCGATCCAGTGCTGGAAGTAATCGCTCATGTTGTAGCCCATGAACGGCAGCATGGCGAACGGATCGCGGCGCACCACGCCGGCCTGGCCGGTGGCGGCTGCGGTGGTTTCGGAGCCCATGGTCGCAGCCATGTAGACGCCCTCGATCCAGTCCCGGGCCTCGGTCACCAGCGGCACGGTGGTCGAGCGGCGGCCGCCGAAGATGAAGGCGTCGATCTTCACGCCCTTCGGGTCGTCCCAGGCTTCGTCGAGCGCCGGGTTGTTGGTGGCGGCAACGGTGAAGCGGGCGTTCGGATGTGCAGCCTTGGCGCCGGTTTCCTTGGCGATGGCCGGCGTCCAGTCCTTGCCTTGCCAGTCGATCAGGTGCGCGGGCAGTGCCTTGCCGGCCACGTCCTGCTCCATGCCTTCCCACCAGACGTCGCCGTCATCGGTCAGCGCGACGTTGGTGAAGATCACGCCGGTGTCCAGGCTGCGCATGCAGTTGGGGTTGGTCGTGTAGTTGGTGCCCGGTGCCACGCCGAAGTAGCCGGCTTCGGGATTGATCGCGCGCAGCGAGCCGTCGGCCTGCGGCTTGATCCAGGCGATGTCGTCGCCGATGGTCGTGACCTTCCAGCCGTCGAAGCCGGCCGGCGGCACGAGCATCGAGAAGTTGGTCTTGCCGCAGGCGCTCGGGAAGGCGGCGGCCACGTGGTATTTCTTGCCTTCGGGGTTGGTCACGCCCAGGATCAGCATGTGCTCGGCCAGCCAGCCTTCGTCGCGGCCCATGGTCGAGGCGATGCGCAGCGCGAAGCACTTCTTGCCCAGCAGCGCATTGCCGCCGTAGCCCGAGCCGTAGCTCCAGATCTCGCGGGTTTCCGGGTAATGGACGATGTACTTGGTCTTGTTGCAGGGCCAGGCGACGTCCTTCTGGCCAGCCTCGAGCGGCGCGCCGACGGTGTGGACGCAGGGCACGAACTCGCCGTCGGTGCCGATCACGTCATAAACCGCCTTGCCCATGCGCGTCATGATCTTCATGTTGACCGCGACGTACGGGCTGTCGGACAGCTCGATGCCGATGTGGGCGATCGGCGAACCCAGCGGACCCATCGAGAACGGCACCACGTACATGGTGCGGCCCTTCATGCAGCCGTCGAACAGCGGCTGGAGCGTGGCGCGCATCTCGGCCGGTTCCATCCAGTTGTTCGTCGGGCCGGCGTCTTCCTTGTTCGCCGAGCAGATGTAGGTGCGGTCTTCCACGCGTGCCACGTCGACCGGGTCGGAGTTGGCCAGGAAGGAATTGGGGCGTTTGGCCGGGTTCAGCTTCTTGAAGGTGCCGGCGTCGACCAGTTGCTGGCAGAGGCGGTCGTACTCTTCGGTGCTGCCGTCGCACCAGTAGACGCTGTCGGGTTTGCACAGTGCGGCCATGTCGGACACCCAGGCGATCAGCCGGGCATTCTTGACATAGGAGGGCGCCTCAATGGCGATGCCCTTCGTGGTGGGTGCGTTCATGGGATGGTTCCTGGAGTTGAAAAATCGTCTTTTCGAACACCGCTCGGCCACTGAGAGCAGGGTTGGAGAAAACGTCTTCCGACCTTGGGGCGTCCGACATGGCGACAGTCCCGCGAGGCGCTCTGTGCGCGGACCTCGCCAGGCAGCGCACGGCGCGAGGGCGCCGGGCCGCCGTTGCAGCGCCGCGCCTCAGGCCAGGAAGACGGCGATCGATGCCAGCAGCAGCATGAGCACGCCGCCGACGATCGGCAGCACGATCGGCATCAGGGGAACGATCGACTCGACGGCATCCTTTTCGACGATGGCATCGTGACCGGGTTGTACTGGCGTGGGCGTGGACATCGAAATACCTCAAGTTGGCAAGTTGCGTGACATTTTATCGACGGTGCAGATCCGCACCATCAGGGTTCCCGCAGGGGGTCAATGTTGTTCCTCGGCCTCGAAACCGGCAAGCCTCAGCGCCGCGAGCACGTCCGCCAGATGGGCCCGGCCGCGTGTCTGCAGCACCAGCTCGATGTCGACGTTCTGCGCGGCGAGCATCGTGAAGGCGCGCTGGTGGTGCACCTCGTCGATGTTAGCGCCCGCTTCGGCGACGGTCGCCGTGATCCGGGCGAGCATGCCGGGCACGTCGCGCGCGCTCACGCGCAGGCGGGCGAGCCGGCCCGCGCGCACCATGCCGCGTTCGATGATCGCCGCCAGCAGCAGCGGATCGATGTTGCCGCCCGACAGCACCAGGCCGACTTTCTTGCCGCGGAAATGGGCCGGGTGGCGCAACAGCGCAGCCAGCCCGGCCGCGCCGGCGCCTTCGACCAGCGTCTTCTCGATCTCCAGCAGCATCAGGACGGACTGCTCGATGTCGCCCTCGTCGACCAGCAGCAGCTCGTCGACGAGCCGGCCGATGATCTCCTGCGTGATCACCCCTGGCGTGCCGACCGCGATGCCTTCGGCGATCGTGCTCGTGCCCTGCGGGTGCTGCGTGCCCTGAACCGCGTTGACCATCGCCGGAAAGCGCGTGGTCTGCACGCCGACGATGCGGATGTCGGGCCGGCGCGCGCGAGCCGCGACCGCCATGCCGGCGATCAGTCCGCCGCCGCCGACCGACACGACCAGCACGTCGAGGTCGGGCACGGCGTCGAGCATCTCCAGCGCGACCGTGCCCTGGCCGGCGATGATGGCTTCGTCGTCGTAGGGATGGACGAAGGTCAGGCCCTCGCGTTCGGCCAGCTCGTAGGCGTGGGCGCGCGCGGCCTCGAGCGTGTCGCCGTGCAGCACCACTTCGGCGCCGAAACCGCGCGTGCGCTCGATCTTCACGCCGGGCGTGAAGCGCGGCATCACGATCAGTGCCCGCAGGCCGAGGCGCTGCGCGTGGTACGCCACGCCCTGGGCGTGGTTGCCGGCCGACATCGCGATCACGCCCTTCGTCCCGCCCGCCGCCAGGTCGACCAGCTTGTTGCAGGCTCCTCGTTCCTTGAATGAGGCAGTGAACTGGAGGTTCTCGAACTTCAGGAAGACCTGGGCGCCGACGATGTCGGACAGCGTCCGGGATTCGACGCAGGGCGTCGCCAGCAACTGGCCCTGGAGCCGAGTCGCCGCACGCTGGATGTCTTCGATGGCGACCATGGCGGTAATTCCGAGTGAAGTGAGCGGATTTGCAACAACCGTCTTTTTACCCCGGGGGTGTCTTCCCCAACACAAAACTCTGCGTTATGGTCGTGGCGGAATTTCGTCCCTTTAGCTGGAGATCGTCCGATGGTCAAGCGTTCCGGTGCCGATGTGGTGGCTGTCGCCGTGCGCGGCCAGGCATTGCCGTCGCCCGGCCTCAAGGAAGCGCCGGTGCTGGAGCTGATGTGTTCGCACTTCGTGCTCACGCTGGCCGCCAAGCAAGGGCCGCGCTTCAACGTGCGGCGCGATCTCAACGGCCTGCTGTCGCTCACGGGACGCCATCTGGTCTGGCCGGCGCCCGTGCTGCAGCGGCTGCGCGAATTCCTCGGCCGGCGCTGCCTGGGCAACGAGGTCTGGAAGGGCATCGAGGCGCTGGACGGCCGCACGCTGCTCGAGCGCCATGGCGTCTGGCGCGGCCCTTATGAAGAAGGCACGCTGTTCTTCTATCTCGACGAATACGCCAAGGACCAGCCGAAGGACCTGCTGTCGGTGCTGTCGGTCACGCGCGACTGGCTCACGCTGGCGCTGCGCAAGCAGTCGACCCTGGTCGAGAAGAACATCGACGCGCTCGCGGGCCTGCTGCAGCTGAACAAGGCCGAACGTGCGTTGCTTCTTTACGGCACGCTGGCGCGCTACCAGCGCGACCTGCGCTCGCTGCTGGTCGAGTTCAAGGTCAACAACGCGCCCGAGGCCTATGCCGCGATCGCCGAAGTCGCCGGCGTGAGCGCCAGCGAGGTGGGCGAGGCGTTGCGCGCCGGCTCGCGGCTGGAGCGCATCGGGCTGGTCGAGAACCTGATTTCCGAACACAACATCACCGACCTGGCGGACCTGATGAAGGTCAGCGAGAAGCTGCCGCCCGTGCTGATGCGCGAGTACCGCGACCAGAACGAGTTGATGGCCGTGTTCACGCGGCCGTCCGCCAAGAGCGCGCTCACGGTCGACGACTTCTCCTTCGCGGCGGACGACACACAGATGCTGGTGACGCTGCTGCGCGCAGCGGTCGCGCGCAAGGAAGCGGGCGTCAATGTGCTGCTGTACGGCCCGCCCGGCACCGGCAAGACCGAACTGGCCAAGGTCGTGGCCCAGGCCGCCGGGCTCGAACTGTTCGAAGTCGAATACGCGGACCGCGACGGCAATTCGCTGTCGGGCCGCGACCGCTACCGCTCGCTGCAGATCGCGCAGGTGTTTCTCAAGGGCAGTGCGCAGGCCGCGCTGCTGTTCGACGAAGTGGAAGACGTGTTCCCGCCGATCAGCACCGAGGCGGCCCAGTTCATGGCGCGCGCCGAACAGGTGCCCGCACCCGCGAGCGGCAGCGTGAGCGGCAAGGCCTGGGTCAACCAGATCCTCGAATCGAACCCGGTGCCCACGCTGTGGGTCACCAACCGCATCGAACAGATCGATCCGGCCTTCCGGCGCCGTTTCGCCTATCACCTCGAGCTCAAGTCGCCACCGCCCGGTGCGCGCGAGCAACTGGTGCGCAAGACGCTCGAGGGCGTGGCCGTGTCCGATGCCTTCAGCGCCCGGCTGGCCGAACGCAAGGGATTGACGCCCGCGCAGATCCGCACCGCGGTGCGCTTTGCCGGTCTCGCGCAGACCGAGGGCGTGTCGGTCGAGAGCCTGATCGAGCGGCAGCTGCGCAACGCCGACCTGGCGCTGGGCACGCTCGGCAAGGAAGCCGGCGAGCGCCGCAGCGTCACTACCTACGACCTCGACATGCTCAACGTCGAGACGCGCTTCGAGATCCCGCGCATCGTCGAGGCGATCAAGGCGCGCGGCCACGGCACGCTGTGCTTCTACGGCGCGCCCGGCACCGGCAAGACCGCGCTGGCCGAACACCTGGCGAAGGCCATCGGCCGTCCGCTGATCGTCAAGCAGGCGAGCGACCTGATGAGCAAGTACGTCGGCGAGACCGAACAGAACATGGCCGCCATGTTCCGCGAGGCGGAGGCCGAAAAGGCGGTGCTGCTGCTCGACGAAGCCGACAGCTTCCTGCAGGACCGGCGCGGTGCGCAGCGCACCTACGAGGTCACCGAAGTCAACGAGATGCTGCAGGGCATGGAGCGCTTCAACGGCGTGTTCGTCTGCACCACCAACCTGCTCGACCGGCTCGACCAGGCCGCGCTGCGCCGCTTCACCTTCAAGATCAAGTTCATGCCGCTGACCGCGGTGCAGCGCGAGCGCATGTTCGTGACCGAGGCGCTGGCCGGCGATGCCGCGCTCATGACCGGCGAACTGCGCGCGCGCCTGATGCGGTTCGACCAGTTGTGCCCTGGCGATTTCGCCGCGGTCAAGCGGCAGACCGACATCCTGGCCGCGGAATTCACCGCGACCGAGTTCCTGGACCAGCTCGAAGCCGAGCACCGCATCAAGCCCGAAGTGCGCGAATCGCGCGGCATGGGTTTCGTGCAGTAGCACGGGTCTTCCGGTCTTCTCTCACAAGGCGCGATGGATGACGACATGGACACTTGGGCTCGGGACCTGGCCAACGGCCGCGGCGGCAGCGGCGGCCATCTGCCTGGCGGGCTGCGGTGGTGGCGGAGGCGGCGGTTCCACGTCGACCTCGGGCGGCACGGCGCCGGCTGAAACGGTCAATCCAGGCACCGCCATACCGATCGACACGCCGGTGGACCAGGTGCCGTCGACCGGTTCCGCCCGCTATGCCGGCGCCTGCGCCACGCCGCGCCAGGCCACCACGACTTCCACCGATCGGCAGGGCACGCTGGACGACGAGAAGAACTGGGTGCGCGCCTGGATCGACGAAACCTACCTGTGGTTCGACGAAGTCCCGACCACGCTGCTGGCCGCCAGCTACGCGACGCCCCAGGCCTTCTTCAATGTGCTGAAGACGCCGGCCACCACGCCCAGCGGCCAGCCGAAGGACCGGTTTCACTTCACCTACGACACCGCGCGCTACCAGGCCATCTCGCAAAGCGTCGAGTCGGGCTATGGCATCGAGTTCGCCTTCGTCGCCCGCACGCGGCCGCGCAACCTGCGCGTCGCCTACACGGAACCGGGTTCGCCGGCCGCCGCAGCCGGCATTTCACGCGGCGCAACGGTGCTGGAAATCGACGGCGTGGACGTCGTCAATTCCAATACCCAGGCGCAGGTCGACACGCTGAACGCGGGGCTCGCACCGACCGGCAACGGCCAGGCCCACACCTTCCGCCTGCGCGCCGTCGACGGCAGCGAGAGCACCGTGTCGCTGACGTCGGCCAGCGTATCGCGCACGCCGGTGCAGAACGTGCGCAGCATCGACACCGGAAGCGGACGCGTCGGCTACCTGCAGTTCAACGACCATGTCGACAAGGCCGAAGCCGAGTTGATCGCCGCCATCAACCAGTTCAAGACCGATGGCGTCACCGACCTGGTGCTGGACATGCGCTACAACGGCGGCGGCAAGCTCGGCATCGCAAGCCAGCTGGCCTACATGATCGCGCCCACCGCCGCCACGCAGAACAAGACTTTCGAGCGCATCCGGTCGAACAGCAAGAACCCGTTCGGCTTCACGGCGGCGCAGGCCAACCTGCCGTTCTACACGCGCACGCGGGGCTACTCGACGACCTCGGGCCAGCCGCTGCCGCAACTGGGCCTGTCCCGGCTGACGGTGCTTGCCGGCCCCGACACCTGCTCGGCCAGCGAGTCGGTCGTCAACAGCCTGCGCGGCGTCGACATCGAGGTCAACCTGATCGGCGGCACCACCTGCGGCAAGCCGTATGGCTTCTATCCGGCCGACAACTGCGGCACGACCTACTTCACCATCCAGGTGCAGGGCGTGAACAACAAGGGCTTCGGCGATTACGGCGATGGCTTCACGCCGACCTGCACCATCGCCGACGATTTCGACCATGCCCTCGGCGATCCGGCCGAGGCCCGCCTGGCCGCCGCGCTGACCTACCGCAGCACCGGAAGCTGCCCGGTGGCCGTGTCGGCCCGCAGCGCGCGCACGGCCATCGCGGTGGCGGCGCCGGCACCCGAGAGCGCCTACCTGGACCTGCCCGTCACGCGCTCGAACAGGGTGCTCGAGGCGATCGACCCGGCGCCTTGAGCGCCAGGCCGGCATCGATGCGGCGCCTTGGTGCGCCGATCGGTGCGCCGTGCCCCGACATGGCGCCGGGCGCGCCATCGGCGACCGTTCGGGCCCGGCTTCAGGCCCGCGCTTCGGCGAGTCGCCGGTAGCGCCGCTCCACGTAATACAGGCCTTCGTCCGCGCCGACGCCCGACGCGATCGCGGCCACCCGGCAGAACAGCACGTCGTGCGTGCCGACCTCGGCCACGCGGTCGATACGGCAGTCGAAGGCGACGCGCGCGTCCCGCAGCACGGGCGCGCCGGTCGCCAGCGTCGTCCATTCGGCCGCCGCGAGACGTTGCGACATGGGTGTCTTGCCGCCGAAGAGCTGCGACAGCGCTTCGTGACTGGAAGCCAGGGTGTTCACGCACAGGACACGGTTGCCGTGCAGCGCCGCGTAGGCCGACGACGTGCGCTGCACGCAGACCAGCAGCGTCGGCGGCATGTCCGTCACGCTGCAGACGGCCGAGGCCGCAAAGCCGGCCCACCCGTGCGGGCCGTCCGTCGTGACGATGTTCACCGCGCTGCCCAGTCGCGCCATGGCATCGCGGAACCGCGTTGGATCTAGGGCGGCCGCGGGATCGACGTCGCACGGCGCAAGCGGAGCACTCATTGGCAGTTCCTGGCTTTCAGATATTCAAATTCAAGCAATTTGCATACCGTGTGCGAATTCGTGCGCACAAAAACGAGGTTGGTGGCATGGGTGTTGCATAGCGATCGCATGGAGCAACCAATTGCATGCGGATTCGGGCCTTTGTCATACAAGGGGGCTCGGAAATGAACGCCTTGAGTGAAACGACGGGGGGCGCGCCTCCTTTGCTGCACATGGCCGGCATCCACAAGACCTTCGGTTCGGTGGCGGCGCTGCGAGGCCTGGAGGTTTCGATACAGGCCGGCGAACTCGTCACGGTCGTCGGCCCCAGCGGCTGCGGCAAGAGCACGCTGTTCAACATCGTGGCCGGCCTGGACGAGCCCGACCCGGGCGGCATCCTGCGCTTCGAGGACCGGTCCTGCCACGCCTCGGAACTGCTGGGGCGCGTGTCCTTCATGCCGCAGCGCGACCTGCTGCTGCCCTGGCGCACCGTGATCGACAACGCCATCCTGGCGATCGAGATCGAAGGCACGCCCCGCGCCGAGGCACGTGCGCAGGCGCTGCGCATGCTGCCGGAGTTCGGCCTGGCCGGCTTCGAGAACCAGTACCCGCACCAGCTCTCCGGCGGCATGCGCCAGCGCGTGGCGCTGATGCGCACCTTCCTGTTCAAGCGCGACCTGATGCTGCTCGACGAGCCCTTCGGTGCGCTCGACGCACTGACCCGCACCCTGATGCAGCGCTGGCTGCTCGACGTCTGGCAGAAGCACCGCCGCACCATCCTGTTCATCACGCACGACGTGGACGAGGCGCTGTTCCTCGGCGACCGCGTGCTGGTGATGACCGCGCGCCCCGGTGCCGTGAAGCTGGTGCAGCCGGTCGACCTGCCGCGCCCGCGCCGCCCGGAGCTGCTGACCGATCCCGAGTTCATCCGCCTCAAGCGCGTGCTGCTCGAAGCGATCGAGGAAGAGAGCATGAAGTCGTTCCAGGCCGCCGACGTGCGGCCGGCCGCTTGATGAGCGCCGTACCCGTTCCCGTGGTGGCGGCACGGCCCGTTCCCGCACCCGCGCTGGGCGCCGTGCTGCGCGTGCTGATCGCCGTGGTGGCGGTCGGCGTGGCGTGGGAGGCGCTGGTCGTCCTGCTGTCGATCAAGCCTTATTACCTGCCGCGCCTGAGCGTCGTGCTGCAGGCCATCGCCGCCACGCCGCAGGCCTATGTCGACGGCTTCCTGCGCACGATGGCCGAAGCGCTGGTCGGCTTCGCGGCCGGCGGGCTGTTCGGCATGGGCGTCGGCATCGTGTTCTTCCGTGCGCCCGCGTTGCGCGACATGGTGTTCCCGATCTTCGTCGTGTCGCAGACCATTCCGGTGATCGCGTTCGGTGCGTTGGTCGTGCTGTGGTTCGGCAACACGCTGCTGGCCAAGGCGATCATCGCGTTCTACGTCACCTTCTTCCCGGTCACGGTCAACACGCTGCTCGGCCTGCGCTCGGTCGATCCGCGGCAGGAGGCGCTGATGCGCAGCTTCGGCGGCACGTCCGCCCAGCTGATGCGCAAGCTGCAGTTCCCGACCGCGTTGCCGCAGATCTTCGTTGCGCTGCGGCTGGGCGCGTCGCTGAGCCTGGTCGGCGCAATCGTCGGCGAATGGTTCGGCGACACCGTCGGCCTGGGCGTGCTGCTGCTGCAGGCCATGTACAACGAGAACGCGGCCGGGCTCTGGGCCGCGCTGCTGCTCTGCGGCCTGATGGGCACGCTGTTCTATGGCGTGGTGGCCTGGGTCGAGCGCCGCCTGGTGTTCTGGAGCGCGGAGCAATGAGCGTGGTGTCTTCTCCCGCATCGGCCGGCGTCGCACGCGGGTCGTTCCTGCCGAAGATGCCGCTGTCGGCCCAGCGCGGCGTGCTGGGCGCGGTGCTGCTGATCGCCGCCTGGGAGGGCATCGCGCGCGGCTTCGACCTGCCGGTCTACACGCTGCCGGCGATCAGCAAGATCTTCGCGAGCATCTGGACGCAGCGCGGCGTGCTCACGGTGGCGGCCGGCACGACGCTGGCGGAAGCGCTGCTCGGCTACCTGCTGGGCGCGCTGATCGGCATCGGCGGTGCGGTCGCCGTGACCATGCTGCCGCGCGTGCGCCGCGTGGTGGTGCCCGCGGCCACCGCCTTCAACTCCATCCCGGTGATCGCCTG
The DNA here is from genome assembly GCF_059415645.1 of Variovorax sp. GW821-FHT10B04. Classification (NCBI taxonomy): domain Bacteria; kingdom Pseudomonadati; phylum Pseudomonadota; class Betaproteobacteria; order Burkholderiales; family Comamonadaceae; genus Variovorax; species Variovorax sp. GW821-FHT10B04. Next base: position 53,269 of record NZ_JBWKNQ010000002.1, on the reverse strand, counting down.
GTCGCCGCTGGTGCTGCTGTGGTTCGGCATGGGCATGAGCTCGAAGATCGTGATGGTGGCGCTGGCCATCAGCTTCACGCTGTTCCTGAGTGCGCTGTCGGGCCTCGACCGGGTCGACCGCCGCACCGTCGACCTGATGCGCAGCTTCGGTGCCGGCCGGCTCGCGATCCTCTGGCGCCTGCGCCTGCCGACGGCGCTGCCGCTGATGTTCGCCGGCCTGCGCGTCGCCACCGCCCGCAGCGTGCTGGTGGCGGTCATCACCGAGATGCTGGGTGCGACCGCCGGGCTCGGCCTGCTGATCTACCAGGCCGTCGTGCAGGTCGACTTCGTGCAGGTCTGGGGCGCGGTGTTCGTGGCCTCGGCCGCGAGCCTCGTCTTCTTCGGACTGGTCAGCCTGGCCGAGCGCCGGCTGGTCTTCTGGAAATAGGAACTTCATGAAACGACAGATGCATCTCGGCCTGTTCCTGCTCGGAACCGGCAGCCACACGGCCGGCTGGCGCTACCCCGGCGCGGTCGACAGCTTCCAGGACTTCGCCGCCATCCAGAAGATCGGTGCAACCGCCGAGCGCGGCTGCTTCGACCTGATCTTCATGGGCGACAACCTCAATGCCGACCTGACGGCGCACCCGTCGTACACGCTGCGCCTCGAGCCGCTGACGATGCTGGCCGCTCTGTCGACATCGACGAAGCACATCGGGCTTGGCGCCACCGTGTCGACCACCTACAGCGACCCGTTCAGCGTGGCGCGGATGTTCGCGTCGCTCGACCACATCAGCGGCGGCCGCGCGGCATGGAACGCGGTCACCACGTCGAACCCGGTGGTCGGCGCGAACTTCGGCACCGTGCACCCCGACCATGCACGCCGCTACGAGATGGCCGGCGAGTTCCTCGACGTGGTCAAGGGCCTGTGGGACTGCTGGGACGACGACGCCATCGTGGCCGACAAGGCCAGCGGCCTGTACATCGACCCGGCCAGGGTGCGCGCGCTCGACCACGACGGCACCTTCTTCAAGGTCAAGGGGCCGGTGAACATCGGCCGTGCGCCGCAGGGCCACCCGGTCGTGCTGCAGGCCGGTGGTTCGGAGCCCGGCATGAACCTCGCGGCGCGCACCGCCGACGTGGTGTTCTCGGTGGTGCAGGACCTCGACGAAGCCAAGGCCGCCTACGCCTCGCTGAAGAACCGCCTGCCGCTGTTCGGCCGCACGGCCAGCCAGGTCACGGTGCTGCCGGGCGTGATGCCGGTGGTCGGCCGCACCGACCGCGAGGCGCGCGACAAGCTCAATGCGCTGCAGGCCTTCATCGGCGGCGGCAATGCGCTGGGTGTGTTGTCGGAGCGCTTCGGCGTCGACTTCTCGACCTATGACCTGGACGGCCCGATCCCCGAACTGCCCGTGGCCGACACGTACCACAGCTTCACGCGCGTGTTGCTGGCGAAGGCACGGCGCGAGCAGATGAGCCTGCGCGACCTCTACAGCCTCACCGCGGCCGCACGTGGCCACTGGGTGCTGTGCGGCGCGCCCGAGACCATTGCCGACACGCTGCAGCAATGGTTCGAGGAAGGCGCCGCCGACGGCTTCAACGTGATGCCGCCGTACTTCCACGAAGGCTTCGACGACTTCGTGGATCTGGTGGTCCCGATCCTGCAGGAGCGCGGGCTGTTCCGGCGGGCCTACGAAGGCAACACGCTGCGCGATCTCATCGGGCTCGAGCGTCCGCCACGCATGCCCGCCTGAGTCGATCGCGTCGCGCACGGCCACCGATCGACAGACCTTTCATTCGTCACCTCTGGAGCATCCATGCTTTCACGCACCCTTCGGTCCTGCCTCGTCGCAGGCGCATTCCTGCAAGCGGCCCTGTTCGCGCACGCGGCGGAGCCCGTCAAGGCCAGCCTGCGCCTCAAGTGGCTGGCGCAGACCCAGTTCGCCGGCTTCTACTACGCCCAGGCCAAGGGCTACTACAAGGACGAAGGCATCGACCTGACCATCAACCCCGGCGGCCCGAACCTGCTGACCGAGAACCTGGTGGCGACCGGCGCCGACACCTTCGGCCTGTCCGGTGGCACCGACAGCGTGCTGGCCGGCGTCGACAAGGGCCTGCCCATCGTCTCGATCGGTGTGGCGCACCAGATCACGCCCTTCGTCTTCGTGACGCGCAAGGACGGCCCGATCAAGAGCCTGAAGGACTTCGAAGGCAAGAAGGTCACGACCTGGTTCACCGGCGCCAACTACGTGCTGTTCGGCATGCTCGCGCAGGCCGGCATCGACAAGAGCAAGGTCGACATCCAGCCGCAGCAGGTCAGCATGACGCCCTTCATCAACGGCGACACCGACGTCGCGACCGCCACGCTCTACAACGAGCTGTGGACCGTGCGTGACCGCATGGGCTCGGACAACCTGCGCTTCTTCACCGCGGAAGAGAGCGGCATCACCTTCCCGCGCGACACGCTGATCGTCTCGAAGGACACCGCCAAGGACAAGCCGGAACTGGTGAAGGCCTTCCTGCGCGCCTCGATCAAGGGCTGGCGCGAAGCGGCGGCCCATCCCCAGGAAGCCGTCGACATCGTGATGAAGGTGGCGCCCACGCTCAACCGTGCGCAGCAGGAGTCGATGCTGACCGAGGCCTACAAGCTGATGACCGCGGGCAAGGCGAAGACCGAAGGCCTGTTCTTCATCGACCCGCCCGCCATCAAGAGCGCGCACGATTTCCTGCTCGCCAACAAGGTGCTGACCAAGCCGATCGACATGTCGGTGGCCTTCGACCCGAGCTTCCTGCAGTCGATTGCCGTGGCGGAGCGCCGGCCTTGAGCCTGCAGGCCGTGGCACCGCAGCGCATGGCGGAAATGGGTGTGCAGCACCCGTCGGCGCCGGTCGGTGCGGCGCAGGCGCGCGCGCGTTTCTTCAATTCCGCGAACGCCTTCAACATCCGTCTGTCCGCGGTGCCGCCGCGCGGCTTCGCCGACCTGGCGCAGTCGGCGCTGCAGCCGGGCGCACCCACCGGCTACCTGGCCTGCGACCAGTCCGCCGCGCTCGAAGGCGCCCAGGCCGCGACCACGCCGCTGATGCTGGCGCGCTATGCGCGCATCGCCGCCGGTGACGCGTTGCCGGCCCGTTTCGTGGCCAGCGGCGCCATCTGCTACGTGATCGCCGGCAGCGGAACCAGCGCGTGCACGCATGGCGCAGGTCCGCTCGAAACGCTCGCCTGGGCGTCGGGCGACGTGCTCTTCTTTCCGGGCGGTGCCGACGTCGTGCACAGCGCCGGCACCGAAGACGCGGTGCTGTGGATCGTGACCGACGAGCCCTTGCTGGCCTTCGACGCGTTGCGCCCCGCCGCGCCGGGCGCTGCTGGCGCCGTGCTCGGCGTGGTGCATTACCCCGCAGCGGAGATCGCGCGCCAGCTCGCGCTCATCCATCACGCGGAAGCAGAGGCCACGACCTCGGGCCGCGCGCTCATCTTCTCGAGCGACGTGGGCGAGGCGAGCCACAACATCCATCCCGTCATGACGTTGTCGCTGAACACGCTGCCGCCCGGCGAGAGCCAGGCCGCGCACCGGCACAACTCGGCGGCCATCACGCTGGTCGTGGACGGCGACGACTGCCATTCGATGGTCGACGGCCGCGCGATGCCGTGGCAACGCTGGAACACGATGGTCACGCCGCCGGGTGCCGCGCATTCGCACCACAACGCCGGTGGCCGGCGCGCGCTGTTCCTGATCGTGCAGGACGGCGGCCTGTACTACCAGGCGCGAACGATGGGCTTCCAGAACCTGTGAGCCTGTGAGCGGCCTCCGGGCACGCCCGCACGGGCGGGCCGGCATCGCTTGCCGCCGGCCCCTCGTGCTCAGGTGGCGGCTGCCGTCGCCGTCGTCATGTTCTGGGCCTTCAGGTGCTTGCCCAGGTAGTACTCGCCGAAGACGACCGGCGGGTACTTGGCGGCACCGTCCGGGTCGATGCAGCGGATCTCGGCATCGAAGTTCGGGTTGTGGAAGAAGGCCACCGACAGGCGCTGCGTGCCCGCATGGGCCGGTGGCGGGTTCGCGACCCGGTGCAGGTTGGACAGCCAGCGGTCGTTGGTCCAGCGCATCATCAGGTCGCCGATGTTGCAGATGAAGGCGTCCGGTGCCGGATGGATGTCGACCCACTCGCCGCTGCGGATGCGCACCTGCAGCCCACCGGGCACGTCGTCGCCGCGCACGATGGTCAGCGTGCCGTAGTCGGTGTGCGCGCCGGCGCGCAGCTGGCCGGGCTCGGGCGGCGTCGTCTGCGCCGGATACAGGATCGCGCGCATCGTGCTGGTATGCCGGTCCACCCGATCGTCGAACGCATGCGCGTCCAGGCCCAGGGCCATCGCGAACATCCGCAGCACCTCGGTGGCCAGCGTGCTCATGTGGCGGTAATAGGTCTCGAAGGCGTCCTTCAGTCCGGGCGGATCCGCGGGCCAGTAGTTCGGATGGAAGAAGGCGTTCTCGGCCGGCGTGCCGACCGCCGCGGCGGGCGCCGCATCCACCGGGCCCATCGCGAGGCTCTGCTGCAGGTCCGGCGGCGTGGCGTCGCCGAGCGAGTAGGCCAGCGCGCGCGTGGCGTGCGCCGAATAGCCGCGACTGATCTTGGAGCGCGGCTGCGCCACCAGCGCGCGTTGCGCTTCGGGCAGCTCGAAGAACGCGAGCGCCTCGCGGCGCAGCGCGTCGTACACCGCGCCGGGCACGCCGTGGCCGGTGATCGTGAAGAAGCCGATCTCCTCGCAGGCGTGGCGGATATCGGCGGCGACCTGCCGGCGCTGCGTTTCGTCGCCCGAGAAGAACGGCCCCACGTCGATCAGCGGGACCCTGGTCATCATCGTCATGCGGTCTCCTGGGTCGAGAAGGTCAGGGCAGGCGCTGGGCCAGCGGGATCGAGTCGAGGAAGCTGCTGTCGAAGGCCTGCGCCAGATTGACGGGGTTCTCCATCACCTTGGCCTTCAGCAGGATGTCGTGTTCCTTCTGGATCACCGGCATGTCCAGCAGGAACAGGCCCTGCGTCTTGGCATTGCCCGATGCCATGAGGCGCATCGCCTCCTTCAGTGCGCGCTCCTGGTGCGGGCGCTCCAGGGTCGGTGCGATCTTCATGACGGTGTCGACCGCGCCCGCCGGGTCCTTCGCGACCTCGTGCCAGCCGCGGATGGTGGCGCGCAGGAAGGCCTTGACCATTTCCGGGTTCTCCCTGGCGGTCTTCTCGGACACGATCAGCGAGTCGCGCGGGAAGCTGATGCCGTAGTCCTCGGGCACGAAGATGCGCAGGTTCTCGGCGCCCATGCGCGCCTGCACGGTCAGCAGTTCGTTGTACCAGGTGGCCGCGGCGATGTCGGTCTCGCCGTTGACGAACGGCGTCATGCTGACCTGCTGCGGCTGGATGCTCAGTTCGGACGGCGAGATGTTCTTGTTCGCCAGCATGCCGAGCAGCACGAGCTGCGAGCCGGTGAACCAGGCGGTTGCCTTCTTGCCGCGGAAGTCCTCCAGCGTCTTCACGGGTCCGTCCTTGCGGGCGACGAAGACGAAGGGCGTCGTCTGGTGCGTCATGCCGAAGGCAACCACCGGCAGCTTCTTGTCGCGCGCGGCCAGCACGCTCTCGACGCCACCGGACAGGCCGAAGGTGTCGGCGCCGGTCGCCACCAGGTTCTCGGTCAGCAGGTTCGGGCCGCCGGGGTTGATGGTCAGATCGATGCCTTCGTCCTTGTAGTAGCCCTTGGCCTGGGCCACGTAGAAGCCGGCATAGCCGGACTGCGGCAGCCACTTCAGCCGCAGGCTGGCCTTGACCGGCTCCTTGGTCTGGGCCTGCGCAAGCGGCGCGGCGCCGAGTGTGGCGAGCGCGGCCGTGATGGCCACGGTGCTCAGGAAATGACGCTTCTTCATGATCGACCTCTTCAAAACGGACGTTGCGAAAGTGCGGAAACGGAAGGAAGGCAGGCAGGCAGTGGCGCGGGGTTTCAGTCGTCGTACGCGGGCACCGAAGGCGGCGTGCTGCGCGCGAGCCGGCGCAGCAGTGCGGGCCATTCGCGTTCGCCCGCGATCAGGATGTCGCCGTGCTGCTCCCAGAACTGGCGTGCGGCGTGCTCGCAGACCTCATGCGGCGGCACCACGATCGGCCCGGCGCTGGGCGCGGCGGCCTGCATCTGCAGCTGGATGCGTGCGGCGCGCTCGAAGTAATAGAGCAGCATGAAGGCCTCGGCCGCGGTGCGCCCGACGGTCAGCACGCCGTGGTTGCGCATCAGCATCACCGGGTGCGTGCCGAAGTCGCGCACCAGGCGCGACTGCTCGTCGAGATCGATCGCCACGCCTTCGTAATCGTGGAAGGCCTGGCGCCGGTAGAAGCGCATCGCGAACTGCGACAGCGGCAGCAGGCCCTCGGCCTGCGCCGACACCGCGACGCTCGCATCCGAATGGGTGTGGACCACGCAGACCGCGTCGTGCCGGCTCTCGTGGATCGCGCCGTGGATCACGAAGCCCGCGGCATTCACCTCGTAGGGCGTGTCCTCGAGCTTGCGGCCGTGCACGTCGATGCGCACCAGGCTCGACGCCGTGATCTCCTCGAACAGCAGGCCGTAGGGATTGAGCAGGAACTCGCCCGGGCGGCCCGGCACGCGCATCGAGATGTGGTTGTAGATCATGTCGTCCAGGCCGAGCTGGGCGATCAACCGGTAGCAGGCGGCCAGCGCGACGCGTGCCTCCCATTCGCTGTCGTCGATGTGGGGTGCTTTCATGCGTTTCTCCGTTGCGGCGCTCAGCGCGCCAGGTCGATCAGCAGGTCGGCCAGCACGCGGGTGCCGGCGGCCAGGTCGCTCGCTTCGGCCGACTCGGCCTCGTTGTGCGTGATGCCGAGGTGGCAGGGCACGAAGAGCATGGCCGAGGGCGTGACGGCGTGCAGGTAGCGCGCGTCGTGGCCGGCGGCCGAAGGCAGGTCGCGGTGCGCGATGCCGAGCCGGTCCGCCACGGCACGCATCCGCGCGCGCAGCGTCTCTGGGAAGTGCAGCGAATCGGCGGCCGACAGGCGCAGCACCTTGACGCGGCACGGCCCCTGCAGCGCGATGCAGATCGGCTCGACCTGCGCGCTCAGCGACTTCAGCGTGTCCGAGTCCGGATGGCGCAGGTCGATCGAGAACACGACACGGCTCGCCACCACCGAAGGCGCATTGGGCAGCACCTCGAAGCGCCCGACCGTGAACTTGGTGACGTCCTCGGCGTCGTGCAGCGCGGCGGCCAGCGCCTGCACCATCGCCGTGGCCGCGAGCAGCGCGTCCTTGCGCTCGTGGCGTTGCGACGTGCCCGCATGCGCGGCCTCGCCGTCGACCTCGACGCGGAAGGTGTGCTTGCCCTGGATGCCGGTGACCACGCCGACCGGCAGGCCTTCGCGCTCCAGCACCGGGCCCTGTTCGATGTGCGCTTCGACGTATGCGTGCACCGGTCCGCCGATCGGCCGCAGCGGAATGTGCGCGAGCTGCCGTGCCACCTCCTGCAGCGCCATGCCGACGCTGATGCCCGCGGCGTCGGTGGCGGCCTCGGTCTCGGCCAGCGTGCGGTCGCCCGCGAACACGGCCGAACCCATCATGCCGGGCGCGAAGCGCGAGCCTTCCTCGTTCATCCAGGCGACCACCTCGATCGGCCGGATCGGCACGACGCCGCTCTGGCGAATCGCCTCGACCGCTTCGAACGCGGCCAGCACGCCGTACACGCCGTCGAAGCGTCCGCCGGTGGGCTGGCTGTCGAGGTGCGATCCGCTCAGCACCGGTGCCGCCGCCGGGTCGCTGCCTTCCATCCGCAGGAACAGGTTGCCCACCGCGTCGCGGCTGGCCGTGAGGCCGAGCGACGCGCCCCAGCGCACAAGCTCGGCCTGCGCCTGCGCGTCCTCGGCCGACAGCGCCTGCCGGTTCACGCCGCCCGCCGCGGTGGCGCCGAAGCGCGCCATGTCGACATGGCGCTGCCAGAGGCGCGCCTCGCTCACGAAGGCGGAAGGCATGTCGGGCATGCCGGACGTGGGCGTCGGCACGGTCACGACGTCTTCATGATCTCTGCGGGCATCGAGCGCGGATCGCGCGGCAGGTACTTGCCCTGTTCGACGGTCGCGAGGAAGTCGGACACGAACTGGTTGAACAGCGCGGGCTCGTCGATGTTGAGCGTGTGGCCGGTCTTCGGCAGCACCAGCAGGCCGCTCGCGGGAATCGTCTTCTTCAGGAAGATGCCGGGCTGCAGGCAGTGGTCGTCCTCGTCGCCGACGATCACCAGCGTCGGCACCTGCATCGCCTTGAGTTCGTCTTCCAGGTCGTAGATCGACGGGCGACGCGCCTGCACGCCCTGCATCGTGCGGGCCGAGCCGATCGCGGAATGCTCGCTGAGCTGCGTCGCGAATTCCTGCCAGCCGCGCGGGTCCTTCAGCTGGAACACGATGCGCGACGCGGCGGTCGAGTAGATCTTGGCGAACTCGACCGAGCCGATCTCCTCGAACTTGCGTGCCACTTCGAGCGAGACGTTGCGGAAGTATTCCTCCAGCGCTTTCTCCGCCCCGTAACCCGCACCGGCGACCACCAGCGACAGCGCGCGCGACGCATAGCGCAGCCCGAAGTGCAGCGTGGCGAAGCCGCCCATCGACAGGCCGACGACGTGCGCCTTGTCGATGCCCAGGCCGTCCATCACGTCGGCGATGTCGTCGGTGGCGATGGCCTGCGAATAGCGCTCGATGTCCTCCGGCACGTCCGACGGCGGATAGCCGCGCGCGCAGAAGCTGATGCAGCGGTAGCGCCGCGTGAAGTAGCGCATCTGCGGTTCCCAGCTGCGGCCGTCACCGCCGAACTCGTGCACGAACACGATCGGCGTGCCGCTGCCGGCTTCTTCGTAATAGAGGCGTGTGCCGTCTCGGGCGTTGAGGTAGGGCATGGTGTGGCGTTTCAGAACAGTGCGTCGGAAGGGGGAAGGGTGCGGGCGCGCTCGACCATGGCGGGCAGCAGTTCGCAGAAGCGCTGGGCCCAGGCTTCCGGCACGGTGAGGCTCACCTTGACGAAGCGTTCGCCGAAGCGCTTGGTGTGGTACGTGCCCTGGCGGATCATGATTCCCTCGGCCTGGTAGGCCTCGACCAGCGCCTCGGGGCGGATGCCGGCATCGACCGTCTCGATCACCAGCAGGTTGGCATGCGAGGGGTACACCGGGATGTGCAGGCCGGGAATGCGGTCGACCGCTTCCTTCACCGCCGCCTGGTTGGCGCGCAGCCGGCGCACGATCTCCGGGAACCACTCGGCCTTGCTCTTCAGCCCGGCGATGGCGGCGCGCTGCGACAGCACGTTGCTGCCCAGGTTGTTCGGCGGCGCGGTCGCGATGCGCTCGATGATGTCGGGGTGCGCCAGCACCGCGCCCAGCCGCATGCCGGCCAGGCCCAGCCACTTCGAGAAGCTGTAGGTGACGATGGCCTTCTCCGGATAGAAGTTGAAGGCCGGCGCAAAGCCTTCCGCGAACTGCGAATAGGTCGCGTCGTGGATCAGGTAGGCGTCGACCGAGCGCGCGATGTCGGTGAAGGCGCGGATCTCGTCGGCCGTGTGGCAGGTGCCCAGCGGGTTGTTCGGGTCGACCAGATAGATCACCCGCGTCTTCGGGCCGACGGCCGCCTGCAGTTGTTCGGGCGTGAGCTTGTAGCCCTGTGCCGCGTTGTAGATCGGCAGCTCCACCACGTTCGCACCGGCCTTGCGCGCGAAGTGCATGGGCCAGGCCCAGCTCGGGTCGGTGGTGACGAAGTCGGTGCCGGGCTCGCAGATGTTGCTGCACACGTTGTAGAGCGCCTCGACCGCGCCGTCGGTCACGAAGGCCGACGCACCGGGCACGCCGGCGTCCTCGACGATCAGCCGGCGCAGTTCCTCGAAGCCGGCCGGTGGCGCATAGGCGTGGTAGCTGCCGTCCTTCAGGGCCGCGACGACGGCGTCGATCACCGACGGGTGCGGCTCGAAGTGGTTGGTGTTCTGGCCGAGCCACATCAGGCCGGGCGTGTTGCACAGCCTGTCGAAGTAGGCGTTGCGTTGCTCGAACGCGCGAAGGGGTGGGTTGGGTGTCATCGCCCTGCTTTAAGCAGAAGCTATGCCATCCAATTTCGATGGATTCGTATGGTCGGGTGTGCCAATTGCATGCGTGGTGATCGCAATCGGTGCCGAGATGCGGTCTTTGGTGCATTCAAGAATGCGATTTTTGTATTTTTGATGGCGATGGGCTTGGGCTTCGGTCATTTCATCGCTGATGACTCGACTCATCACCGTCGCATCCCCTGCATGTCGTCGTTGCGGGGCGGCCTTCTGTCGAAAGAGAGGCGGGTGCATGGCACATGCATACGACAGCGGATGGCATAAATACTGCTTGGTGGACTTCGTATATGCCCACTGCTTCTGAATCTGCGCATCCGAATCGGCGCCTCCTGATCCGACATGCCGATTGGCTGGTCACCATGGACCCGACCCGTCGCATCGTCAGCGATGGCGCCGTCGCCATCGAAGGCAGCCGGATCGTCGCCGTCGGCAAGACCGAGGAGATCGAGGCCTTCTTCCAGGCCGACAAGGTCATCGATGCGGCCGGCAAGCTCGTGATGCCCGGACTCGTCGACACCCATGTCCACAACTCGCAGCAACTGGGCCGCGGCCTGTGCGATGGCTGCGACCTGCCCGTGCATCTGTTCGAACGCCTCTATGGCTACGAGCAGCAACTGACCGAAGAAGACGCCTACTGGGCGGCGATCAACTGCCAGCTGGAGATGATCCGCGCCGGCACGACCTGCTTCGTCGACCCGGGCAACTATTTCCCCGATCAGATGGCGCGCGCCATCGGCGAGAGCGGCATGCGCGGCGTGATCGCCCGCATCGCCTTCGACGTGCACAGCACGCCGATGGGCGAGCTGTCGTCACATCTGAAGCGCGAGACGGCCGATGAAGCGCTGGGCCATGCCGAGGCCGCGGTGCGCCGCCTCAACGGCCTGCATGACGGACGCGTGCGCACCTGGTTCGGCCTGCGCGTGCTGGCCGTGTGTTCCGACGACCTGATCCGGCGCGCCAAGGCCCGGGCCGACGATCTCGGCGTGGGCCTGGCGCTGCATGCGTCGGAGTCGCGCGACGAGGTGGTCGCCGCCCGCGTGAAGTTCGGCATGCATGACCTCGAGCGCATGGACGTGCTCGGTGCGCTCGGCCCGAACCTGCTGGTGATCCACATGGGCTGGGCCAGCCCGCGCGAGATCGCGCTGTGCGTCAAGCACGACATCAAGGTTTCATGCTCTCCGTCCGCGGGCTATCGCCTCGGCATGGGCAGCATGGAGTTCGGTCGCTTCCCCGAGATGCTCGAACTCGGCGTGAGCGTGTCGCTGGGTTCGGACAGCGCCATGTCGAGCAACTTCGTCGACGTCGTTCGGCAGATGAACCTGGCCGCGGGCGGTGCCAAGTCGCAGCGGCTCGATCCCAGCGTGCTGCCGCCCGAGACGGCCATCGAAATGGCCACGCTGCACGGCGCGCGCTGCGCGCTGTGGAGCGACGAGATCGGCTCGCTGGAGCCCGGCAAGCGCGCCGACATCGCGATCTTCGACACCCGCAAGCCCGAGTGGCAGCCGGTGCTCAACCCCATCGCCAATCTGGTGTTCGCGGCCCGCGGCGGCGCGGACACCGTGGTGTGCAACGGCGAGGTGCTGATGGAGAACGGCGTGGTGCTGAGCATCGACGAGGAACGCGCCTTGCTCGAGTCGCAGACGCGCGGCAGGCGCATCGCGCGCGAGTCGGGACTCGGCGCCAAAGTCATGCCCAAGTGGCCCGTGGAGTGAGCTGAGCGACATGGACTTCGATCTCAAGATATTTCTCGAAACGCTGCCCCTGCTGGTGAAGGGCGCGGGCATCACGATCATGCTGACCGTGGTGTCGAGCGCGCTCGGCATCGTGATCGGCTTCTTCATGGCGCAGGGCCGTGTGGCGCGGGCCGCGCTGCCGCGCCGCGTCGCTGCGGTCTACGTGTTCTTCTTCCGCACGATGCCGCTGCTGCTCACGCTGACGCTGCTGTACTACGGCCTGCCGTCGCTGGGCATCAACATCGACGCGCTGCCGGTGGCCATCGTCGGGCTGTCGATCACCTTCGGCGCGTACGCCACCGAGATCATCCGCGCGGGCATCGAGTCGGTGGCGCCGGCGCAGATCCGGGCGGCGCGCGCCATCGGGCTGTCGCACTTCCAGGCGATGCGCTGGGTGATCCTGCCGCAGGCCATGCGCCGCGTGCTGGCGCCGCTGTCGAACGAGGTGCTCTCCACGCTGAAGCAGACCTCGCTCGTATCGACCATCGCCATCGCCGACCTGCTGCGCGTCGGTGTCGAGACCATGTCATGGCGCGCCAACACCTTCAGCCCGCTGATGGGCGTCGCGCTCGGCTACTTCATCCTGGCGCTGCCGCTCATCGGGCTCAACAAATTCCTCGAAACCCGCATCCGCGTGACCTGACGGCCGCGCATCCATCGCTTTCCTTCCTCAATCCCTGGAGTCCAGAATGTTCAGTTCCCTCACCCGCCGGTCGCAATTGCTCGCCGTGGCCTGTGCATCGCTGATCGGTGCGTTCGCGACCCTCGGCGCGGCCCATGCGCAAGCGCCCGCCACCGCCAAGCCGGGCGTCCTCAGCATCGCCAACTCGGGCCACTACCCGCCGATGGAGTTCATGGAGAACGGCAAGCTGGTGGGCTTCGACATCGACATGGGCAACGAGATGGCCCGCCGCCTGGGCCTGAAGACCGACTGGGTCGTGGTCGAATACAAGGGCATCATCGGCACGCTCAAGTCCAAGCGCACCGACATCCTGATCTCGTCGATGACCGTCACGCCGGCACGTGCCGAGCAGGTGCTCTTCACCGACGGCTACCTCGACGCCGACATCGGCGCCGCCGTCAACAAGGCCGATGCCGGCCTGACGCCCAACAAGGTCGATGCGAAGGACACCATCGGTGTCGAGATCGGTTCCGCAGGCGCCGCCTGGGCCAAGGACAACTTCCCGTCGGGCAGCAACATCAAGGTCTACGACACGCTGATGCTGGCCATCAAGGACCTCGACGCGGGCCGCGTCAAGCTCGTCGTCAACAACCTGCCGGCGCTGCAGCACCAGAGCAAGGACATGAAGAACCTCACCGTGACCTCGGCTTGGGAGAAGCGCATGGCCGGCATCGCGGTCCGCAAGGAAGACACCGAGATGGCCGCTGCGCTGAACAAGACGCTGGCGTCGATGAAGGCCGACGGCTTCATGAAGAAGCTCGAGGAAAAGTGGTTCAGCGGACAGTAAGGAGCATCCGACGTGGAAGTTGAGCCCAAGCTCGCCGTCGAGATCCGAGGCCTGCACAAGCGCTACGGCGACAACGCCGTGCTGCGCGGCATCGACCTGAACGTCCGCAAGGGCGAGGTCATCTCGATCATCGGCCCCTCGGGGTCGGGCAAGAGCACGCTGCTGTCCTGCATCAACTTCATCGAGCCGTACGACGAAGGCGACGTGCTGGTCGACGGCCAGCTCGTGGGCTACGAGTTCAAGCTCGGCGGTCGCATGCTGGCCGGCGAAGAGCGCCTCAATGCGCTGCGCCGCAAGGTGGGCTTCGTGTTCCAGCAGTACAACCTGTTCCCGCACATGACCGTGCTGCGCAACATCACGCTCGGTCTGATCCAGGTGCAGGGCATCGCGAAGGACCGCGCCGCCGAGATCGCACTGGCGCAGCTCGACAAGGTCGGCCTGCGCGCCAAGGCCGGCAGCTATCCCGGCGAGCTTTCCGGTGGCCAGCAGCAGCGCGTGGCGATCGCCCGTGCGCTGGCGATGTCGCCCACCGTGCTGCTGCTCGACGAGATCACGTCGGCACTCGACCCAGAACTCGTGGGCGAGGTGCTGAGCGTCATACAGGACCTGGCGAGCACCGGCCTCACGATGCTGATCGTGACGCACGAGATGCGTTTTGCACGCGACGTGTCGTCGCGCGTGGTGTTCATGGACGGCGGTGTCGTGGTCGAGAGCGCGGAGCCCGAGACCCTGTTCCTCGATCCCCAGGCCGACCGCCTGAAGCAGTTCCTGACACGCTTCCAGGCCTGAGCCCGCACGCGAAACTCCATTTGTTCCCACAACGATCCAGAGGCATATGACTGCATCCAACGACACCCCCACGCCGCCGACACGCACGCCGCGCGACCGTGCGCGCGAGAAATCCGTGACGCTGGCCGACGAGCTCCAGGAGACGCTCGAAGGCCTGATCGTCAGCGGTGCCCTCAAGCCCGGCACCCGGCTCGACGAGGCCGAGCTCGTCGCGCGCTTCCAGGTGTCGCGCACGCCCCTGCGCGAAGCACTCAAGGCGCTCGCCGGCAACGGCCTGGTCGAGATGCGCGGCCACCAGGGCGCCTGCGTGGCCAGCATCTCGCTGCCCGTTCTCATCGAGATGTTCCAGATGATGTCGGTGATGGAAGGCCTCTGTGCCCGCTACGCGGCGCGCCGCGCCACGGTCGCCCAGCGTGCCGAGATGAAGCGCATCCACACCCGGCTGAGCGAACTGCTCGTCGTTGCCGACCACGAGAGCTTCTACGAGGTGAACCGCGAGTTCCACGACGCGCTGTACGAGGCGTCGAACACCCACTACCTGGCCGAACAGACCCGCACGCTGCGCAAGCGCGTGGGCGTGTACCGCCGGCACGTGACCTTCCAGCCCGGCCGTATGGCGGCGACCATCGGCGAGCACCTGGCCATCATCGAAGCCATCGAGCGCAACGATGCGGAGGCGGCCTTCGCCGCGGCCGCGGATCACGTCACGCTGCTGCAGGACGACATGGTCGATCTCATCGCCGCCATCACGGCCAACATTCCCGGCGCCGTCTGAGGCTGCGCCTTCTTCTCTCCACGTTCCACTGAACCATGATCACTCTCGACCTGAAGGGACAGACCGTCCTGATCACCGGTGCTTCCAAGGGCATCGGCCTCGCGGCGGCACGCATCTTCGCCGAGGCCGGCTGCCACCTGCATCTGGCCGCGCGCGACGCCGCGGCGCTCGAGGCCGCGCGCGCCGAGATCACCGCTGCGCATGGCGTCGACGTCACGGTCCATCCGATGGACCTGGCGGCGCCCGGCGCCATGCGTGCGCTGGACGAGGCGGTCGGCGACATCGACATCCTCATCAACAACGCGGGCGACATCCCTTCCGGCCCGATCGAGTCGCTCGACTTCGACGTGGTGCGCCGAGGCTTTGCGCTCAAGGTGCTGGGCTACATGGAACTCACGCAGCTGGTCTACGCGCGCATGAAGCGCATCGGCCATGGCGTGATCGTGAACGACATCGGCAACTCCGGCGAGAACTGGGACGCCAACTACATCGCCGGCTCGACCGGCAATGCGGCCGTGATGGCCTTCACCAAGGCGCTCGGCGGCGTGAGCCTGGACGACGGCATCCGCGTGGTCGGCGTCAACCCGGGCCCGGTGTCGACCGACCGCATGGTCAAGCTCATGAAGCGCCGCTCGCTCGACATGCACGGCGACGAGAGCCGCTGGAAGGAGCTCTTCGTGCAGTACCCCGGCGGCCGTCCGGCCGAGGCCGATGAAGTCGCCGAACTGATGCTGTTCCTGGCGTCGCCGCATGCGGCCTACATCACCGGCACGGTGGTGACGATCGACGGCGGCATCGCCGCGCGCGGCTCGATCATCAAGACCAGCAAGAAGGCTGCCGAGATGGAGGCGGCGCTGCGCGCCAAGGCGGCCTGAGCCCACCGCATCCACGGCCGGCCGCGCCTCGATGACGGACATCTACACACATTGCAGCGTGCTGGCAGGCCAGGCGCTGGTGCTGATTCCAGAGGCCACGCTGGTGGTGGAGCACGGCCGCATCGCCGCGATCGAGCGGCAGCGCCGCAGCGAGGGCATCGACCTCGGCGGCCATCTCGTCATCCCGGCCTTCGTCAACGCGCACACGCACATCGGCGACACCGCCGCGAAGGAGCTGGGTGTCGGCCTGTGCGTCGAGGACGCGGTCTATCCGCCGGATGGGCTCAAGCACCGGTTGTTCAACGCGTGGACGCCCGAGCAGCTCGATGCGTCCCTGCGCCAGGGGCTCCGGGAGATGCTGCGTGGCGGCATTGCCGCCTTCGGCGATTTTCGCGAGGGCGGCCTCGCGGGCGTGCACGCGCTGCGCCGCACGAGCCAAGGCCTGCCGATCGAGCCGGTCGTGCTCGGCCGCCCGCTGTTCCAGCCGGGCGACGACGAGGCCGCGCGTGCGCGGCAGATCGCGGCGCTGGCCGAGGCGGCCGACGGATTCGGCATCCCGAGCGTCGATGCCTTCGACCTCGGCACGCTGCGGCACATGCGCAGCGCCCATCCCGATCGGCTGATGGCCGTGCACGTGGCCGAATCGCCGCGCGACGCCCGGCGCTCGCTGGCGCAGCACGGACTGACCGAGGTGGCGCGCGCGCTGGCCTTCGAGCCCGACCTGATGGTGCATCTCACGCATGCCACGCCGCAGGACCTGGCGCTGCTCCATGCGCGCGGCCAGCGGGTCGTCTGCTGCCCGCGCACCAACCTGCTGCTGGCCGACGGCCTGCCGCCGCTGCAGGCGCTCGGCGCGCCGGGCATGGCGTGGTCGCTCGGTACCGACAACATGATGTTCTCCAGCCCGGACATGTTCCGCGAGATGGACATGGCCAGCCGCCTCGCACGCGGCATGACGCTGGATGCGCGGGCCGCCGAGGCGCGTAGCGTGCTGTCGGCCGCCACGCACGGCGGGGCGGTGGCGCTGGGCCTGTCGCATCGCCTCGGCGCGATCGATGTCGGCAAGGAGGCCAGCTTCCTGGCGCTCGACGTCCATGGCGATGCGCTGTGGGCCAGCCCCGATCCGATGTCGTCGATCGTGCACCGCTGCGGCCCGTCCGACATCGTCCATTCGGTGATCGGCGGCCGGGCGGTCATCCGCGAGCGCCGACTGCTTGCCGGCCTCTGAGCCCGCATCGCCATTGATTGACTGTCCGCAACGACCCCGAGGACCCTGCCCGATGAATTCCGAGTTCGCCTTCAACGCACCGCCCGCCACGCCGGAGGCATCGATCGACGTGTGCGGCCAGACGCTCGACCTCGGCGCCCATGGCGAACAGGTGCTGGCCCTTTGCGCGCAGCTCGCGCCGACCGTGATCGAACGCGACAAGACCGGCGGCAGCGGCTGGGAGCAGCACGGCATGCTGCGCGCGAGCGGCCTGGCCACGCTGGCGGTACCACGTGCGCAGGGTGGCGAGGAAGCGCCCTGGCCGCTGATCCTGCGCATCGTGCGCCGCGTGGCGCAGGTGGACAGTTCGATCGCCCATCTGCTGGCCTTCCAGCATCTGCAGGTGGCGACCGTGCGCCTGTTCGGCGACGCCGCGCAGCAGCAGCGCTTCCTGGCCGGCACCGTGGCCCATCGCTGGCTCTGGGGCAACGCCGTGAACGCGCGCGACACGCGCCTGAACGTGACGCTGCACGGCGACGATTACGTGCTCGACGGCGTCAAGAGCTTCTGCTCGGGCACGCGCGGCTCGGACATGATGACCGTGTCGGTCGCGACCGGCACGGCGCCGACCGACCGCCTCTTCGCCGTCATCCCGACCACGCGCGCCGGCGTGACCGCGCTCGACGACTGGGACGCGATCGGCCAGCGCCAGACCGACAGCGGCAGCGTGCGCTTCGCGCAGGTGCCGATCCATCCCGACGAGGTGCTGCGAGACCCCGGCCCGGCCTCGAGCCCGCGTGCCACGCTGCGCAACATGCTCGGCCAGATGATGCTGACCGAGAACTACCTCGGCAACGCGCTCGGCGCGCTGCGCCATGCGGCCGACTACACCAGGGAGCACGTGAAGGCCTGGGCCATGTCCGGCCAGGCCGAGGCGGTCGAAGACCCCTACCTGCTGCTGCGCACCGGCGAGCTCTGGATGCAGCTGCGCGCCGCGGTCTCGCTGTCCGAACTGGCCAACCGGCACTTCCAGCAGGCCTGGGAACGCGGCCTCGAACTCACGCCCGAGCAGCGCGGCGCGCTCAGCATCGACGTGGCGGCCGCCCGCGCGATGGCGGCGCGCGTGGCGCTGCACGTCACCAGCCAGATCTTCGAGATGGTCGGCGCCCGCGCCACCGCCAGCCGCAACGGCCTGGACCGCTTCTGGCGCAACGTGCGCACGCACACGCTGCACGACCCGATCGACTACCGGCTCAAGGAGGTCGGCCGATGGCTGCTGACCGGCCAGCCGCCGTTCCCCTATTCGTACGGTTGAGCGCCTGCCGCGCCGCCCCGATCGTCTTTCCGCTTCTGTCTTTCACTTCCAAAGGATTCCGGTCATGAACAGGTCGTCCGCGCTGCGTCGCAAGTTGTTGTTGGGCATGGGGGCCGCGCCGTTCGCCGGTGCCGTGCCGTGGGCGCATGCCGCGCCCCAGAAGATCGTGGTGGCCGAGAGCCAGGGCTACAACTGGGCGCTGCCCTACCTGCTCTCGTCGCGCAATTTCTGGAAGAAATACGACGTCGACGCGAGCACGCTCGGCTTCACCTCGGGCCGGCTCGCGCTCGATGCGGTGCTGGCGGGCAAGGCGCAGTTCGGCACCACCACCGACAGCCCGATGGCACTGCTGGGCGCCAACGGCCTGCGCTCGATCATCGTGGCGGAGTTCTCGCGCGTGTCGCAGGGCATGGTCGTCGCGGCGCGCAGCGACCGTGGCATCGAGCGGTCGAACGACCTCAAGGGCAAGCGCGTGGCCACCACGCTGGGCACCAGCGGCCACTATTACCTGAGCCGCTACCTGTCGCTCTACGGCCTCACGCTGAAGGACGTGCAGGTGATCAACCTGCGTGCGCCCGACGCCGTGACGGCGCTCGTGCGCGGCGACATCGACGCCTTCGCCTGGGGCCAGGAAGCCGGCGAGAACGCGATCGCGCAGGCGCCCGACAAGGTCAAGCTGCTGTCCAACGACAACATCGAGAAGGTGTTCGCCAGCCACTACATCCTGGCCGCCACGGAAGACGTGGTGAAGAACCAGCCGCAGCTGGTGCAGGCCGCGGTGCGGGCGCTGATCGATGCCGAGAACTTCTACAAGGCCGACTACGCCGGCGCCGTCACCGACGTCGCGGCGCGCCTCAAGGCGCCCGAGGACGTGGTGCGCAAGTCGATGACTTCGATGAGCGTCGGCGTGGGGCTCGACGGCTCGCTGCTCGACGACCTCGTGCTCAACGGCAAGTGGGCCGTCGAGGCCGGCCTCGCACGCCAGCCCGATCAGGACCTGCGCACGCTCTACCGCGGCCTGATCAGCACCGACGCGATGCGCGCGGTGGCGCCCGAGCGGGTCAAGCTGGCATGAGCACCCGCCCGGCCGTCAGCATCCGGCACGTGTCCAAGCTCTATGCGACGTCCGACGGCCAGCCGAGCTGGGCGCTGATGGACGTCGACCTGGACATCGCGCCCGGCGAATTCGTCTGCGCGATCGGCCCGAGCGGCTGTGGCAAGACCACGCTGCTGAACCTGATCGCGGGCTTCATCACCGCCACCGGCGGCACGGTCGAGTTCGAGGGCGCGCCGGTCACGGGCCCGTCGCCGTCGCGCAGCGTCGTGTTCCAGGAGTACGCGCTGTTCCCGTGGATGACGGCGCAGCGCAACGTCGAGTTCGGGCTGAAGATGCAGGGCGTGCCCGCGGCCGAGCGGCGCGAGCGCGCGGCGCGGCTGCTGGCGATGACCGGCCTGGCGCGCGCCGCCGGCCGCTATCCGTTCGAGCTTTCCGGCGGCATGCGCCAGCGCGTGGCGGTGGCGCGTGCGCTGGCGACGCAGCCGCGCGTGCTGCTGATGGACGAGCCCTTCGCCGCCATCGACGCACTTACCCGCGCCAGCCTGCAGCGCGAACTGCTGGGCATCTGGCGCGAGCTGGCACCGAGCATCTTCTTCATCACCCACAACATCGAGGAAGCCGTGTACCTCGCGCAGCGCGTGGTGGTGATGAGCCCGCATCCGGGCCGCATCGAACAGGTGGTCGAGGTCGACCTGCCGTATCCGCGCGACCGCGGCTCGCCCGAGTTCGCCGCGGCTTACGCACGCATCGCCAGGACCTTCGCCGAACTCGAAACCCCCACCGTGGAGACGCAGCCATGACGCCGCAGGAACGCCAGGCCATCGAACAGGGCTTCCTCGCGAGCCGCGCAAGCAGCCAGCGCCGCGCGGGCTGGCGCCAGGTCGGGCTCGGCCTGATCGGCGTGCTGATCTTCCTGTGCCTCTGGGAGCTGGCGCCGCGCGTGGTGCCCGGCATCAACCCGAAGATGTTCCCGCCGCCTTCCGACACCGTGCGCGAGCTCTATGCGATGACCTTCAAGACCGGCGAGATCTGGCCGCATGTCGCAGCCAGCCTGCAGCGCGCGGTGCTGGGCTTCGTGCTGGGCGCCAGCCTGGGCGTGGTGAGCGGCGTGCTGACCGGCCGCAGCACGGTGCTGCGCCAGTTGAGCGATCCGCTGCTGCACGGCTTTCGCGCAATCCCGTCGATCGCCATCGTGCCGCTCGCCATCGTGTGGTTCGGCCTGGGCGATCTGTCGAAGGTGATGCTGATCGCCTGGGGCACCTTCTTCCCGGTCTGGGTCAACACCTTCATCGGCGTGCGCGACCTGCCGCCGATCTACCTGCGCTCGGCCGCGAGCCTGGGCGCGGGCCGCATGCAGCAGGTCTTCCTGGTCGCGCTGCCCGCGGCCTTGCCCTTCGTCTTCGCCGGCCTGCGGCAGGCCACGGCGGTCGCCTTCGTGGTGCTCGTGGCCGCCGAGCTGGTGGGCGCGGAGCAGGGCCTGGGCTACCTGATCTCCTTCGCGCACCTGGTGTTTCGCGTCGACGTCATGTTCGTCGGGCTGATCTTCCTCGGCGCCATCGGCTTCGCGGCGGACCACCTGTTCGCGATCCTGCTGACGCGGCTGTTCCCGTGGTACGGCGGGGAGTCGCGGCGATGAGCGGCGCGCTGCCGATGGGCGACGCCGACCTGGTGCTGACCGGCGGCCAGGTGCTGACGATGGTCCCCGGCGCGGCCGCGGCACAGGCCGTGGCCTTGCGCCGCGGCCGTGTGCTCGCGGTCGGCAGCGATGCCGACGCCATGGCACATGCGGGCCCCCGCACCGCGCTGCTGCCGCTGGCCGGCCGCACCGTCGTGCCGGGCCTGATCGACGCGCACGCCCATGCCGAACGCGAGGGCCTCAAGACGCTGCGCCCGAGCCTGGCCGAGGCCCGCAGCGTGGCCGACGTGCTGGCCGTGATCGCGCGCGAGGCCGCGCGCACGCCCGAGGGCGCGTGGATCGTCACCATGCCGGTCGGCCGCCCGCCGTACTACTTCGACGGCCTGGCGCAACTGGCCGAAGGCCGCATGCCGACGCGTGCCGAAATCGACGGCGTGGCGCCGCGGCATCCGGTGCTGATCCCCGGCCTGTTCGGCAACTGGGGCGTGCCGCCGGGCTACAACGCACTCAACTCGCTCGGCCTCGAACGCAACGGCATCGTGCCCGGCAGCTGCCCCGAATGCGCCGGGCTGGAAATCGAGTTCGGCGTCGACGGCCAGCCCACCGGCCTGATCGTCGAGAACAACAAGCGGCCGATGGTCGAGTTCGACCTGCTGCGCGATGTGCCCGCCTTCGGCTTCGACGACCGGCTCGAAGGCCTGCGCCGATCGCTGCCGATCTATCACGCCACCGGCACCACCAGCCTCTATGAAGGTCACGGCTCCGCGCCGGAGACGATCTCGGTCTACCGGCGGCTGTGGGAGCAGGGCGAGCTCACGATGCGCACGCGCCTGTGCGTGAGCCCGGTGTGGTCGAACCTCGCAGAGGCGAAGCTCGCGATGCGCGACTGGCTCGCGCACGCGCGCGGCCGTGGGCTGGGCGACGACTTCCTGCGTGTGAGCGGCGTCTACATCGGCCTCGGCGGCAGCGCCGTGTCGGCCGCCAAGGTGCGGCGCGCACTGCCCAACACCGGCTGGATGGGCTTCGTCGAGTGGGCCAACCGCATCGAGGACTTCGAGGACTACGCCACCGCCGCGGCCGAGCACGACCTGCGCGTGCACAGCGTCATCGGCGACCGGCTGGGCGAGGTGCTCGACGTGTTCGAGCGCATCGACCGCCGCTTTCCGCTGGCCGGCCGGCGCTGGGTGCTGGAGCACATCGGCGCCATGGACGCCGCCGACATCCCGCGCCTGAAGCGGCTCGGCGTGATGGTGTCGACCATTCCGTTCTATTCGCTCTGGAAGAACGGCAAGGTGCGGCTGGACGCGCCGGACGAAGGCAATGGCCACGTGCCGCAGCGCCTGCTGATCGAGGCCGGCCTGCCGCTGGCCGTGGGCAGCGACAACGTGCCGCCGAGCATGTTCCATGCGATGTGGGCGTCGGTGGTGCGGCGCGAGCGCACCAGCGGCCGCGTGATCGGTCCGGCGCAATCACTCGACCGGATGCAGGCGCTGGCGGCCATGACGCGCCATGGCGCCTGGCTCAGCTTCGAGGAGCACGAGAAGGGCATGCTCGCGCCCGGATGCGTCGCCGACCTGGCCGTGCTCAGCGGCGACCCGCTGCGCGTCGCCGACGACGCGCTGCCGGGCCTGCATGCGTTGCTGACGCTGGTCGGCGGGCGTGTGGTGCATGCGGCGGATGCGGCGCTGCGTGCGCTTGCGGAGGCTGGTGCGCCGGAGGGGTGACGGCAGCGTCGCTCAAAAGCTCCCGCAAACCCGCAGCACATCCGCCCCGTACGCCTCGAGCTTCTTCGTCCCCAGCCCGCTCACGCCCTGCAGGTCTTCCAGTGTCGCGGGTGCGCGCTCCGCGATGGCCGCCAGCGTGGCGTCGTGGAAGATCACATAGGCCGGCAGGTTGTGTTCGCGTGCCACTTCGGCGCGCCAGGCCTTGAGTGCGGCGAAGCGCTTCTGGCCGGTCTCGTCCAGCGCCGCCGCGGCGGCCGATGGCGCACCGCGCGCGGCCTTTTCGCGGCGCGGCTTGCCGCTGCGCGTGGCGGGTGACGACACCGATTCGCGCAGGCTCACCGGCTGCTCGCCCTTGAGCACGGCGCGCGAGCCGTCGGTGAGCTGCAGCGTGTTGAAGGCCTCCGAATTGACGGCCAGTGCACCGGTCGCGATCAGCTGGCGCAGCACGCCGCGCAATTGCACTTCGCTGAACTCCGCGCCGATGCCGAAGGTGCTGATGCTCTCGTGGCCGAACTGCTTCACCTTCTCGGTCGCCTTGCCGCGCAGGATGTCCATGATGTGGCCCGCGCCGAAGCTGATGCCGCTGTGCTGGTTCACGCGGTAGATCGTGCTGAGCAGCTTGCGTGCGGCGTCTGTGCCATCCCACACCTGCGGCGGGTTCAGACAGTTGTCGCAGTTGCCGCAGGGCGTCGACGCTTCCCCGAAATAGCCCAGCAGCCGCACGCGCCGGCAGTCGCTCGCCTCGGCCAGCGACAGCAGTGCGTCGAGCTTGCCGCGCATCACCTGCTTGAACTCCTCGCCGGCCGGGCTCTCGTCGATCATGCGGCGCTGGTTGACCACGTCCTGCAGGCCGTAGGTCATCCAGGCGTCGGCGGGCAGGCCGTCGCGGCCGGCGCGGCCGGTTTCCTGGTAGTAGCCCTCGATGTTCTTGGGCATGTCGAGGTGGCCGACGAAGCGCACGTCCGGCTTGTCGATGCCCATGCCGAAGGCGATGGTCGCCACCATCACGATGCCTTCCTCGCGCAGGAAGCGGTCCTGATGCTTCTGGCGCACCGCGGCGTCCAGCCCCGCGTGATAAGGCAGGGCGTTGATGCCGGCGTCCTTCAGCATCACGGCCACGTCCTCGACCCGCTTGCGCGACTGGCAATAGACGACGCCGGCATCGCCTTCGTGCTCGCGCTCGATGAAGCGCAGCAATTGCGTGGTCGCGTCCTTCTTCTCGACGATGGTGTAGCGGATGTTCGGCCGGTCGAAGCTGCTGACGAACTGCCGCGCTTCTTCCAGCTGCAGCCGCTCGACGATGTCGGCGCGCGTCAGGTCGTCGGCGGTGGCCGTGAGCGCAATGCGCGGCACGCCCGCATAGCGTTCGTGCAGCACGGTCAGCGAGCGGTACTCGGGCCGGAAGTCGTGGCCCCACTGGCTCACGCAATGCGCCTCGTCGATCGCGAACAGGCTGAGCTTGCCGCGCTCGTGCAGCGAGTCGAGCTGCGACAGGAAGCGCGGCGTGTTCACGCGCTCGGGCGCGGCGTAGAGCAGCGTGATCTCGCCGCGCAGCATGCGGCGTTCGACGTCCTGCGTCTGCTCCCAGTCGAGCGTGGAATTGAGGAAGGCGGCGCTCACGCCGGCTTCGTGCAGCGCGCCGACCTGGTCGTGCATCAGCGCGATCAGCGGCGACACCACGATCGACACGCCGTGCCCGGCGCGCTGCCGTGCGATGGCGGGGATCTGGTAGCACAGCGACTTGCCGCCGCCGGTAGGCATCAGCACCAGCGCGTCGCCGCCCGCCACCACGTGGTCGACGATGTCGGCCTGCGCGCCGCGGAACTGCTCGTAGCCGAAGACCTCGTGGAGGATGCCGCGCGGATCGGGCGAAGAAAGGGTGGGGGGCGAGGCGGACAAGGGGAGTCGTTGCGTGAGTGGTCTGGCGGCGGCATGGCCGGCAGCCGCCGATTGTCGCCGCTCGGTGTTTTCCCCGGCAGCGATGCTGGTGACTCTGTATAGACAGGTTCGGGCGCCTGGCGCAGTATTCACGGCGCCACCGCGGCCCGGGCTGCCACGGATGCCCGATGCCGGCCAGGCCCGGCCGCGCCAATCCGGGGCGCCACCCGCCGAAATCGAGGGCGATGCGCTGATTTGGGGAGTCGGCACGGCGCGTTGCCGCCGCGGCGGCGCCGGGCAGGCTGTGGCGCGACTGGCATCGTTTTTGCAATGCACCTGTATAGACCAGATAGGAAAGGCATCCGCATGCGCACCGAGACCCCCGACCGCGTGAGTCCGCAGCTCGCCACGTCCGCCGTGTCCGCGGCTGCCGCCAGCCCTGCGGTCGCCGATGCCGACGTCGCCGCGTTCCAGCGCGACGGCGTCATCGTGCTGCGCCAGGTCTTCAACGACTGGGTCGAGCCGCTGCGCGCCGGCATCGCGGCGCTGATGGCCGACCCGAGCCCGCTCGAACGCTCCGTGGTGCCGGCCGACGGCACGGCACCTTTCTTCCAGGACCTGTGCAACTGGCAGCGCATCCCGCAGTTCCGCGATTTCGTCTTCGGCTCGCCGGCCGCACCGCTGGCCGCCGCGCTGATGTCGTCGAAGACCGCGCGCTTCTTTCACGACCACGTGCTGGTCAAGCAGCCCGGCGGCAGCACCGTCACGCCCTGGCACCAGGACCAGCCGTACTACTGCGTCGATGGCCGCCAGAGCGTGAGCTTCTGGATCCCGCTCGATCCGGTGGCGCGCGACGTGGTCATGGAATGCGTGCGCGGCTCGCACCGCTGGGGCAAGGACTTCCGGCCGATGCGCTTCAACGGCACCCGCCTGTACGAGAACGACGACTTCGAGGTCATGCCCGACATCGAGGCGATGCGCGGCGAGCTCGACCTGGCCGGCTGGGACATGCAGCCCGGCGACGCGATCGCCTTCGACTTCCGCACGGTGCACGGCGCACCGGGCAATGCATCGCCGCGGTCGCGCCGCGTGTTCTCGGCGCGCTGGGTCGGCGACGACGCGACCTATGCGGTGCGCGCGGGCAAGGGCTCGCCGCCGTTCACCGGACTGACCATGCAGCATGGCGATCCGTTCGACGCGCCGATCTTCCCGCTGGTGCACGCCGACGGTACCGCCGCGGCCAGCTGAGTTCGTTTCCCCTTCGCCCGTCCTTTCCTCCTTTCCACCCTTCCTCCTTTTTTACGGAGTCACGATGCCCTCACTGAAGAAATCCGCCGTCTCGGCCTTGCTCGCCGCCACCTTCGCGCTGGGCCTCGCCGGCGCCGCTGCCGCCCAGGAAGCCGCCGTGGCGATCGGCATCTCGGGCTGGACCGGCTTCGCGCCGCTCACGCTCGCCAAGGAAGCCGGCATCTTCAAGAAGAACGGGCTGGACGTGACGATCCGCAAGATCCCGCAGAAGGACCGCCACCTGGCGATCGCGTCCGGCGACATCCAGTGCGCCGCCACCACGGTCGAGACCTGGATCGTCTGGAACACCAACGGCATCGCCACCACGCAGCTGTTCAAGATGGACCAGGGCATGGGTTCGGACGGCATCGTCGCGAAGAACAGCATCACCCAGGTCAGCGACCTCAAGGGCAAGACCGTCGCCGCATCGGCGCCCGGCACCAGCCCGCACTTCTTCCTGTCGTGGGTGCTCAAGAAGAACGGCCTGACGCTGAAGGACGTGACCGTCGTCACGCTCGAGCCGTCGCCCGCCGCCACCGCCTTCGTCGCCGGCAATTCCGGCCTCGACGCCGCCGTCACCTACGAGCCCTACCTGAGCCTGGTCAACGACAAGCCCGAGGCCGGCAAGATGCTGGCCAACTCGCTGCAGTACCCGGCCGTGTTCGACACCTTCGGCTGCACGCCGAAGTTCATCAAGGAGAACCCGAAGGCCGCCAAGGCGCTGACCGAGAGCTACTTCGAGGCGCTCGACATGATCAAGGCCGACAAGACCAAGGCCTTCACGATCATGGGCGCCGACGTCAAGCAGACGGCCGAGCAGTTCGAGAAGTCGCAGGCCAAGATCCAGTGGGCCGACCGCGAAGCCAACATGAAGTTCTTCAACGGCGACATCCAGGCCTTCAACAAGGAAGCCGCGGTGCTGCTGCAGGAGATCGGCGTGATCAAGACCGCGCCGACCCACATGGACGCGCTGTTCGACACCAGCTTCCTGAAGAAGTAAGCCAGCGATGCAAGTTGCGCCACTCGATGCCACTGCCGAGCCCTCCGTCACGCCGGCCGCCGTGCCCGTGGCGGTGCCTGCCGGAAAGCCGCGCATGAAACTCCTCGTGCCCGTCTCGTCGCGCAAGCGCGTGTGGCTGGGTGTCGCCTTCTTCGCCGTGTTCATCGGCTTCTGGACGCTGATCACCGCCAGCGGCTGGGTGCCCAAGCACTTCCTGGCGTCGCCGCTGCTCACGCTGCAGTCGGGCTACGACCTGTTCGCCACGCAGGGCTTCATCCGTGACGTGGGCATGACGGTCTGGCGCGTGCTCGGCGGCTTCGTGATCGCCGCGGTCATCGCGGTGCCGCTGGGCATCGCGATGGGCGCGTACAAACCGGTCGAGGCCTTCTTCGAACCCTTCGTGTCCTTCGCGCGCTACCTGCCGGCCTCGGCCTTCATTCCGCTCCTGATCCTGTGGGTCGGCATCGGCGAGGCGCAGAAGCTGTCGGTCATCTTCCTGGGCTGCTTCTTCCAGCTCACGCTGATGATCGCGATGATCGTCAGCGGCACCCGCCGCGACCTGGTCGAGGCGGCCTACACGCTGGGCTCGAAGGACAGCGGCGTGATCCGCCGCGTGCTGCTGCCCGGTGCCGCGCCAGAGATCGCCGAGGCGCTGCGCCAGGTGCTCGGCCTGGGCTGGACCTACGTCATCGTGGCCGAGCTGATCGGCGCGTCGTCCGGCATCGGCCACATGATCACCGACAGCCAGGCGCTGATGGCGACCGAGAACATCATCGCGGGCATCGTCGTGATCGGGCTGGTCGGGCTGTGCTCGGACCTGCTGTTCAAGAAGGCCAACCAGCGCCTGTTTCCATGGAGCCTTCTCCGATGAGCGCCGCGCAGGGCCGCCCCAAGCAAGCTGCGCACCGCAGTGCGAAGCACGGAGGTTTCAAGTGAGTAGTCTTTCGATTCGCCAGGTCGGCAAGACCTTCCCGGGCAACCGCGGCAAGGCGCCGACGCAGGCCCTGCAGCCGGTCAGCCTCGAGGTGGCCGACAACGATTTCATCACCGTGCTCGGGCCCTCGGGCTGCGGCAAGTCGACGCTGCTGCGCCTGGTGGCCGGCCTGGAGACGCCGAGCACCGGCCAGATCCTGCTCGACGGCGAGCCGGTGCACGGCCCCGGCGCCGATCGCGGCGTCGTGTTCCAGAGCTACACGCTGTTCCCCTGGCTGACTGTCCGGCAGAACATCTGTTTCGGCCTGCGCGAGAAGGGCATGCCGGCCGCGCAGCAGAAGGAGATCAGTGCGCAGTACATCGCCAAGGTCGGCCTGCGCGGCTTCGAGGACCACTTTCCCAAGCAGCTTTCGGGCGGCATGCAGCAGCGCGTGGCCATCGCCCGTGCGCTGGCCAACGACCCGAAGATCCTGCTGCTCGACGAGCCCTTCGGCGCGCTCGACAACCAGACCCGCGTGCTGATGCAGGAGCTGCTGCTGGGCATCTGGGAATCGGCGCGCAAGACCGTGCTCTTCGTCACGCACGACATCGACGAGGCGATCTTCATGGCCAACCGCGTGGCCGTGTTCACCGCGCGTCCCGGCCGCATCAAGGCCGACGTGGCGGTCGACCTGCCGCATCCGCGCCACTACACCATCAAGACATCGCCGGAGTTCATGGACCTGAAGGCGCGCTTGACCGAAGAGATCCGCGCCGAGTCCATGGCCACGGCCGCCCACTGACACGACCGCCCACATGACCGTCGCCTCGACTTCCCGCCCGGCCACCCCGGCCGCGCTCTACCAGCAGGTGAAGGACTTCGTCGCCCGCAAGATCGCCGACGGCTCCTGGAAGCCCGGCGACCGCGTGCCGTCGGAGCAGGAACTGGTCACCGAATTCGGCATCGCGCGCATGACGGTCAACCGCGCGCTGCGCGAGCTGGCGGGCCAGGGAAAGATCGTGCGCGTGGCCGGCGTCGGCTCCTTCGTGGCCGAGCAGAAGCCGCAGTCGACGCTGCTGCAGATCGCCAACATCGCCGACGAGATCCGCCAGCGCGGCCACAACCACCGCTGCGCGCTGCTGTCGCTGGCGCGCGTCGCGGCGCCGCTCGACGTGGCGTCCGCGCTCGACCTGCGCACCGGCGAATCGGTGTTCGCCGTGAGCTGCGTGCACTTCGAGGACGACGTGCCGGTGCAGCTGGAAGACCGCTACGTCAATCCGCGCATGGCGCCCGACTTCATCCGGCAGGACTTCACCCGGCTGCTGCCGTCCGAGTACCTGGTGAAGCACGTGCCCTTCGACCAGATCGAACATGTGGTCGACGCGATCCTGCCGACCGCCGAACAGGCCGAGCTGCTGCAGATGCCGGCGACCCAGCCCTGCCTGATGCTGACGCGCCGCACCTGGGCCGCGGGCACGCCGGTCACGCTGGTGCGCTGCCTGCATCCGGGCTCGCGCTACCGGCTCGGCAGCCGCTTTCGTCCCGACGGCACGGCGCCGCGCGGCTGATTGCGCATCCGGCGCTTCGACCGCTTCACGCACATTCCAGGCTGTATAGACAGGAGCAGACCATGACGATGCCGACCACCTCCGATGCTTCGAACGCTCTGCTGCTGGTACCCGGTGCCGTGTCGCTCGCCGAGCTGCGCCGCGTCCACGCGGGTGGCGTGCGGCTCGTGCTGGACGGCGACGCGCGCGCCGGGCTGCTCGCCGCGCAGGCGACGGTCGCGCAGATCGTCGACGCGGGGCAGGTCGTCTATGGCATCAACACCGGTTTCGGCAAGCTCGCGCAGACCGTGATCCCGCCGGGACGGCTGGCCGAGCTGCAGCGCAACCTGGTGCTGTCGCACAGCGTCGGCACCGGCGAGCCGCTGCCCGACGCGGTGGTGCGCCTGGTGCTCGCGACCAAGGCCGTGAGCCTGGCGCGTGGCCATTCGGGCGTGCGGCCGGAACTGGTCGACGCGCTGCTCGCGCTGTTCAATGCCGGCGTGCTGCCGCGCATCCCGGCCAAGGGCTCGGTCGGCGCGTCGGGCGACCTGGCGCCGCTCGCGCACATGGCCTGCGTGCTGATCGGCGAGGGCGAGGCGACGCTGCCCGCATCGATGGGCGGACGCGTGGTCGGCGGCGCCGAGGCGATGCGCGCCATCGGCCTCGAACCCTTCGTGCTGGGCCCGAAGGAAGGGCTGGCCTTGCTCAACGGCACGCAGGTGTCGACCGCACTCGCGCTGGCCGGCCTGTTCGGCGCCGAGAACGTGTTGGCCGCCGGCCTGCTGTCGGGCGCGCTGTCGCTCGAAGCGATCCAGGGCTCGGTCAAGCCCTTCGATGCGCGCATCCATGCGGCGCGCGGCCAGCCGGGGCAGATCGCCGTGGCGGCCGCGCTGCGCACGCTGCTCGACGGCAGCGAGATCGTGCCCTCGCACGCCGACTGCGGTCGCGTGCAGGACCCGTATTCGATCCGCTGCGTGCCGCAGGTGATGGGCGCCTGTCTCGACAACCTGGTGCACGCGTCACGCGTGCTGGCGATCGAGGCGAATGCCGCATCGGACAACCCGCTGGTCTTCACCGACACGGGCGAGGTCATCTCGGGCGGCAACTTCCACGCCGAGCCGGTCGCGTTCGCGGCCGACATCCTGGCGCTGGCGATCAGCGAGATCGGCGCCATCGCCGAGCGCCGCATCGCGCTGCTGCTCGACACCGGCCTGTCGGGCCTGCCGCCCTTCCTGGTGCGCGACGGCGGCGTCAACTCGGGCTTCATGATCGCGCAGGTCACGGCCGCGGCCTTGGCGTCGGAGAACAAGTCGCTCGCGCATCCGGCCAGCGTCGACAGCCTGCCGACCTCGGCCAACCAGGAAGACCACGTGTCGATGGCGACCTTCGCCGCGCGGCGTCTCGCCGACATGGTGCAGAACACCGCGGTGGTGGTTGGCATCGAGGCGATGGCGGCGGCGCAGGGCATCGAACTCAAGCGCGCCGCCCAGTCGCCGGTGCTCGCGAGTTCGCCGCTGGTCGAAGCCGGGTTCGCGGCCATCCGCACGCAGGTGGCGTTCCTCGAACGCGACCGCTACTTGGCACCCGACATCGAGACGATGCGCCGCTGGGCGCTGGTCACCGCATGGCCCGCGCCGCTGCTGGCGCTGCTGCCGAGCCACGCCGACGCGGCCTGAAAGCGCATTGATCCCCCACATTCCCGTACCTTCCGACGCAAGGACCTCCACCATGACGACCCCCGATCCCCGCCACGACCCGACCCGCGTGATCCGCGCACCGCGCGGCAGCGTGCTGAGCTGCAAGAGCTGGCTGACCGAAGCGCCTTTCCGCATGCTGCAGAACAACCTCGACGCCGAGGTCGCCGAGCGGCCGCAGGACCTGGTGGTCTATGGCGGCATCGGCCGAGCCGCGCGCAACTGGGAATGCTTCGACCAGATCCTCGCGTCGCTCAAGACGCTGAACGACGACGAGTCGCTGCTCATTCAATCGGGCAAGCCGGTCGGCGTCTTCAAGACGCACGAGAACGCGCCGCGCGTGCTGATCGCCAACTCGAACCTGGTGCCCAAGTGGGCGACCTGGGAGAAGTTCAACGAGCTCGACCGCGCGGGCCTGTTCATGTTCGGCCAGATGACGGCCGGCAGCTGGATCTACATCGGCGCGCAGGGCATCGTGCAGGGCACCTTCGAGACCTTCGTCGAAGCCGGCCGCCAGCACTACGGCAACGACCTCGCCGGCAAGTGGATCCTCACGGCCGGCCTCGGCGGCATGGGCGGCGCGCAGCCGCTCGCGGGCGTGCTGGCCGGCGCCTGCGTGCTGGCCATCGAATGCCAGCAGTCGAGCATCGACTTCCGGCTGCGCACGCGCTACGTCGACAAGCAGGCGAAGGACCTGGACGACGCGCTCGCGCTGATCGCGCACCACACGTCGCGCAAGGAGGCGGTGTCGATCGCTCTGCTCGGCAATGCGGCAGAGATCGTGCCCGAGCTCGCCAGGCGCGCCAAGGCTGGCACTGCGATCAAGCCCGACCTCGTGACCGACCAGACCTCCGCGCACGACCTGGTCCATGGCTACCTGCCCGCGGGCTGGACGGTGCCGCAATGGCAGGCCGCGATGAAGGACGCGTCGCAGCACGCGCAGCTGACCGCCGCCGCCGCGAAGTCCTGCGCGGTGCACGTGCAGGCGATGCTCGACTTCCAGGCGATGGGCGTGCCGACGGTCGACTACGGCAACAACATCCGCCAGGTCGCGTTCGACGAAGGCCTGAAGAACGCCTTCGACTTTCCCGGCTTCGTGCCGGCGTACATCCGGCCGCTGTTCTGCGAAGGCAAGGGGCCGTTCCGCTGGGTCGCGCTCTCGGGCGACCCGGAAGACATCTACAAGACCGACGCCAAGATCAAGGAGTTGTTCCCGGAGAACAAGCACACGCACCGCTGGCTCGACATGGCGCGCGAGCGCATCGCCTTCCAGGGCCTGCCCGCGCGCATCTGCTGGCTGGGCCTGGGCGAGCGCCACAAGGCCGGCCTGGCGTTCAACGAGATGGTGAAGTCCGGCGAGCTGAAGGCGCCGATCGTGATCGGCCGCGACCACCTCGACACCGGCTCGGTCGCGAGCCCGAACCGCGAGACCGAATCGATGAAGGACGGCACCGATGCCGTCAGCGACTGGCCGCTGCTCAACGCGCTGCTCAACACCGCGGGCGGCGCGACCTGGGTCAGCCTGCACCACGGCGGCGGCGTCGGCATGGGCTATTCGCAGCACGCCGGCATGGTGATCGTCTGCGATGGCACGGATGCTGCTGCGAAGCGGATCGAGCGTGTGTTGTGGAACGACCCGGCCAGCGGCGTGATGCGCCATGCGGACGCGGGCTACGACATCGCGGTCGCCACGGCGAAGAAGCACGCGCTTCAGCTGCCGATGGTGAAGTAACGCCCTCCCGTCGCTTCCTTCCTTCAGCAGAAAGTCCACCATGTCCCTTCGTCGCCATCTTCTCGCCGCCCTGCTCGCCTTGACCGGGCTCTCCAGTGTCGCGAGCCTCGCCCACGCACAGGCCGTGCTCACCGTCGGCACCGACGCCACCTTCCCGCCGATGGAGTTCACCGAGAACGGCAAGCGCACCGGCTTCGACATCGAGCTGGTCGAGGCCGTCGGCAAGGCGATGGGCCGCAAGGTCGAATGGGTCGACATCGACTTCAAGGGCCTGATCCCGGGCCTGATCTCCAAGCGCTTCGACATGGCCGTGTCTGCGATCTACATCACGGACGAGCGCAAGAAGGTGGTCGACTTCACCGCGCCCTATTACGCGGGCGGCCTGGTCGCGATGGTCAAGGCCGACAACACCAGCATCAAGTCGCCGGCCGACCTGAATGGCAAGAAGGTCAGCGTGCAGGTCGGCACCAAGTCGGTCAGCTACGTGAAGGACAAGTACCCGCAGGTGCAACTGATGGAGGTCGAGAAGAACCAGGAGATGTTCAACCTGGTCGACATCGGCCGCAGCGACGCGGCCGTGACCGGCAAGCCCGCGGCCTACCAGTACGTGCGCACGCGCCCCGGCCTGAAGGTGCTCGACGAGCAGCTGACGACCGAGGAATACGGCATGGCGATCCGCAAGGACACGCCCGAGCTGACCGTGGCGGTGAACGGCGCTATCGAGAAGCTGAAGGCGGACGGCACCTATGCGGCGATCGTGAAGAAATGGTTCAGCAATACGACGAAGTAGTTTTGCTCCTTCCCCTTTTGGGGGAAGGTTGGGATGGGGGCTTGCCACCGCCGCTTGCCTCCACCCCAACCCTCCGCCGGCGGGGGAGGGAGTAGGCGCCCATCACCATGGACCTCGACTTCTCGCCCGTCTGGGCCGGCTGGCCCGACCTGCTGCGCGGTGCGCTGGTCACGGTGGAGATCACCGCCTGCGCGCTGCTGCTGGGCTGCGCGGTCGGGCTGCTGGTCGGCATCGGACGGCTCGACCCGAAGCGGCGCTGGCTCTACGGCGCATGCACGGCCTACGTCGCCGCCATCCGCGGCACGCCGTTGCTGGTGCAGCTCTTCATCCTGTTCTTTGGCCTGCCGCACTTCGGCATCCTGCTGCCGGCCTTCCTGTGCGGCGTGCTGGGGCTGGGCGTGTATTCGGGTGCGTACGTGTCGGAGATCGTGCGCGGCGCGATCCAGTCGATCGACCGCGGCCAGACGCTGGCAGCCCAGTCGCTGGGCATGACACCCGCGGTCGCGATGCGCCAGATCGTGCTGCCGCAGGCGGTGGTGCGCATGATCCCGCCGCTGGGCAACGAGTTCATCGCGCTCATCAAGAATTCCGCGCTGGTGTCGCTGCTGACCATCCACGACGTGATGCATGAGGGCCAGAAGATCATCAGCGTGTCGTACCGGTCGCTCGAGGTCTACCTCGCCATCGCGCTCGTGTACTTCGTGCTGACGGGCACCGTCACGCTGGTGCTGCGGCACTTCGAGCAGAAGCTGCGGCAGGGTGGGCTGGTCCGATGACGGGCGTCCATCGTTTCGATCGGCATGCCTTGCCCGCGATGCCCTGGAAGAACGGCGGCGGCACCACGCGCGAGATCGCGAGCTGGCCGCCCGGCGCCGGGCTCGATGCCTTCCAGTGGCGCGTGAGCATCGCGACCATCGCCGCGAGCGGGCCGTTCTCGGTCTTCGCGGGCGTGGACCGCACGATCATGCTGCTGGACGGCGATGGCGTGCGGCTGCGCGCCGCCGGCGGTGGCATCGACCATCGACTCGACCGGCCGCATGAACCCTTCGCGTTCGGCGGCGACGTGGCGCTCGACTGCAACATGCTCGGTGGCGCATCGACCGACTTCAACGTGATGAGCCGCCGCGCGAGCTGCCGCGCGGACGTGCGTGTGCTGCAGGCGGCGCATGCGTTGCCCGGTGCGACCGCCGGCCTGCTGATGAGCCTGCAAGGCACATGGCGGGCCGATGGCGAAACGCTGGCCGCCGGCGAAGGTGTCTGGTGGGCCGACGCACCGCGCGCATGGGCGCTGGCACCTGCCGACGACGACGGCGCGGCCAGGCTGGTGGCGGTGCGCTGGTTCTCCCGCGGTTGATGCATGGCAACCCTGCCGCAAGATCGCATGACATGCCCATGGACATTCCGATGAAACCATTCGACTCGCTGCCTTCCGCCGACGGCCTCTGGACCGGGCTGCGGTTGCTGTCCGACCCGCAGGTCGACGCTGCGATCGTGGTTGCCCAGGGCGCCATCGCATGGGTCGGACCGCATGCAGGGTTGCCTGCGGAATTCGCTGCGCTGCCACGGCACGAAGGTGGCGGGGCGCTGGTCACGCCGGGGCTGGTCGATTGCCACACGCACCTGGTCTATGGCGGCCAGCGCGCGAACGAGTTCGCCATGCGGCTGGCCGGCGCAAGCTACGAAGAAGTCGCCAGGGCGGGCGGCGGCATCGTGTCGAGCGTGCGCGCGACGCGCGAGGCGAGCGAGGACGATCTGTTCGCGAGCGCGTCGGGGCGGCTCCAGTCGCTGCTGGCCGAGGGCGTCTGCGCGATCGAGATCAAGTCCGGCTACGGCCTGTCGCTGGAACACGAGCGCAAGCAGTTGCGCGTGGCGCGCCGGCTCGGCGAAGCGCATGGCGTGACGGTGCGCACGACCTTCCTGGGTGCGCACGCGCTGCCGCCGGAATACGCCGGCCGGAGCGGCGACTACATCGATCTCGTGTGCCGCGAGATGCTGCCTGCGCTCGCCGCCGAAGGCCTGGTCGATGCGGTCGACGTGTTCTGCGAGCGCATCGCGTTTTCGCTGGCCGAGACGGAGCAGGTCTTCCGCGCGGCGAACGCACTCGGCCTGCCGGTCAAGCTGCACGCGGAGCAGTTGTCGGACATGGGTGGGGCGGCGCTGGCGGCACGCTACGGTGCGCTGTCGTGCGACCACGTCGAGCACTTGTCGCAGGCCGGCATCGACGCGATGCGGGCCGCGGGCACCGTCGCCGTGCTGCTGCCCGGTGCGTACTACACGCTGCGCGACACGCACCTGCCGCCGATCGCCGCCTTGCGCGCGGCTGGCGTGCCGATGGCGGTGTCGACCGACCACAACCCCGGCACCTCTCCAGCGCTGAGCCTGCTGTTGATGGTCAACATGGCGTGCACGCTGTTCCGCCTGACCGTGCCCGAAGCCATCGATGCCGTGACCGTGCATGCGGCGCGCGCGCTGGGCCTGCAGGCGACGCACGGGGCGCTGGCGGTGGGAGTGCCGGCGAACTTCGTGCTGTGGAATTTGCGGGAGCCTGCGGAGTTGGCGTATTGGTTTGGGCAGCGGCTTGTGCTGGGGGTCGTGCGGCAGGGAAGGGTGGTCAGGTGATGGGCTTGTTGGTTGCCAAGGCCTCGGGACGTTGGAGGGCGCGCCCGGCATGCGGTGCAGCCCAGGCGACCCGCTGTACCGGCCCTTCGGGCTTCCTTGCGGTGCTCGCCTTCCGCGGGGTCCCGCCCAAACTCGCTTCGCTCAAACAAGGGCGAGCCCTGATCCGCGAAAGGCTCCGCTCCTCAGCGGTACAGAAGGGAATCGCCTGGACTGCACCGCATACCGGGCGCTTGGGGGTGTTCGGAGGGTGTGTGCACCGCGACGAAAGTCTGGGACCGACCGTGAGGCTTGGCCGACGTTGCGACGTGCGACGGCCACTAAGCAAGGCATCCCACCCGCCGACGCCTCTCCACAACCGTCAACCGCATAACAACCCGCAAGCCATGCGGACATTCGAAGCAGTGCAAGGACGCGCATGACTGACCAACTCTTCGCCCGCAACGCCTTGCTCCCCACCGGCTGGGCCACCGACGTCCTCCTGCGCTGGAACGATGCAGGCCAGCTCACGCACGTCCAGGCCCGCATGCCGAGACCCGAGGGCGCCACCGAAGCCAGAGGCCCGCTCATCCCCGGCTTGCCGAACCTCCATTCGCATGCGTTCCAGCGCGCCTTCGCCGGCCTCACCGAGCATCGCGCCGAGGCGCAGGACAGCTTCTGGAGCTGGCGCACGCTGATGTACCGCTTCGCCGCGCGCCTCGGCCCGGCGCAGATGGAAGCCATCGCCACCTGGCTCTACATCGAGATGCTCGAGGCTGGCTACACCAGCGTCTGCGAATTCCAGTACGTGCACCATCAGCCCGATGGCCGCGCCTATGCCGACGATGCGGAACTGAGCCTCGCGTTGCTGCGGGCGGCGCGCACCGCCGGCATCGGCTTCACGCTGCTGCCCGTGCTCTACCAGGCCAGCGGCTTCGGTGGACTGCCGCCGGCCGATGGGCAGCGCCGCTTCATCCGCTCGACCGATTCGATGCTCGCGCTGCTCGCCGCGCTCAAGCCCGCGTGCGACGCGCAGGGCGCACGGCTCGGGCTCGCGCCGCATTCGCTGCGTGCCGTGCCGCCCGACGGCCTGCACGATGCGCTCGCCGGGCTGGACGCGCTCGACCCCACGGCGCCGGTCCACATCCACATCGCCGAACAGACCGCGGAGGTCGACGCCTGCCTCGCCTGGAGCGGCCAGCGGCCGGTGGCCTGGCTGCTCGACCATGCGCCGGTCGACGCACGCTGGTGCCTGGTCCACGCGACCCACATGGACGCCGACGAATACCGCCGCGCGGCGCGCAGCGGCGCGGTGGCCGGCCTGTGCCCGAGCACCGAAGCCAACCTCGGCGACGGCCTGTTCGACTTCGCCGCGTGGCGCTCGCACGGCGGCCGCTGGGGTGTCGGCTCCGACAGCCACGCCTGCGTCAACGCGGCCGAGGAACTGATGCTGCTCGAGTACGGACAACGCCTCGCCACGCGCCAGCGCAACGTCGGCGCCGACGCGTCGCAACACGACGTCGCCGCCGCGCTCACGCTGGCGGCGGTGCAGGGCGGCGCGCAGGCGTCCGCACGGCCGGTGGCCGGCCTCGCGCCCGGGCAGCAGGCCGACTTCGTCGTGCTCGACCCGGCGCATGTCGCGCTGCAGGGGCTTTCGGCGCGCGACATGCTCTCGTCCCATGTGTTCGCGAGCCACCGCAGCTCGGCCATCGACGGCGTCTGGGCCGCGGGCCGCGAGCGCGTGACCGCCGGACGCCACGCATTGCACCGCGACGCCGCGGCCGGCTTCGTCGCCGCCCGCCACCGACTCCTTGCCGAAGATTGACCACCGTGACCTTCACCACCACAGAACCGCCCTTCCGTTTTCGCGCGGGTAACCGGCCGCTGCTGATCTCGATGCCGCACGTCGGCACCTTCGTGCCGCCCGCGCTGGCCGCGCGCTTCACCGACGAGGCACGCCATGTGCCCGACACCGACTGGCACCTGGAGCGGCTCTACGGCTTCGCCGACGAACTCGGTGCCTCGGTGCTGGTCGCCACGCATTCGCGCTACGTGATCGACCTGAACCGCTCGCCCGACGGTGCCAGCCTGTATCCGGGCCAGAGCGTCACCGGCCTGTGTCCGGTCGACACCTTCGACGACACGCCGATCTACGCGGCCGGCGACGTGCCCGGCGAGGCCGAGATCGCCGAGCGCCGCGATGCGATCTGGCGGCCGTACCACGCGCAGCTCGTGCAGGAACTCGCGCGCATCCGCGCCGAACACGGCGTCGCGATGCTGTGGGACGCGCATTCGATCCGCTCGGTGCTGCCGCGCTTCTTCGACGGCAAGCTGCCCGACCTGAACCTCGGCACGGGCAAGGGCATCAGCTGCGACCCCGCGCTGGCGCAGACGCTGCTCGGCATCGCCGAGCGCGCCACCGGCTACACCGGCGTGCTCAATGGCCGCTTCACCGGCGGCTACATCACGCGCCACCACGGCCGACCGGCCGACAACGTGCATGCCGTGCAGCTGGAGATGACGCAGAGCAGCTACATGCAGGAAGCGCTGCCCTTCGACTACCTGCCCGCCGTGGCGGCCGGCGTGCAGCCGCACGTGCGCCGGATGATCGAGGCGATGCTGGCCTTCGCCGACAGCCGCCGCGGCTGAGCCCATGCGCATCGGCACCTCGAATCGACGTCCGGACCTTTGTCGGGCATGAAAACTGCGGCCCCGTCCGCATGTCGACTTCTCCCATGACCTTTCTCTACGCGCTCGCCAGCGTCATCGGCGCCGACGGCGTGCTGACCGGCGACGCGATTCCGCCCGCTTACCGCACCGACTGGAGCGGCGTCGCGCCGGTGCAGCCGCTGGCGCTGGTGCGCCCGCGCAGTACCGACGAGGTCGCCGCCGTGCTGCGCCTGTGCACCGAACACCGCGTGCCCGTCGTCCCGCAAGGCGGGCGCACCGGGCTGGCGGGCGCGGCCGTGCCCTGCGCCGACGGCATCGTGCTGTCGCTCGAACGCATGAACGCGATCGACGCCGTCGATACATCGGCCGGCACGCTCGTCGTGCAGGCCGGCGCCACGCTGCAGTCCGTGCAGGAGGCGGCCGCGGCCGTCGGGCTGCAGTTCGGCGTGGACCTGGGGGCGCGCGGCTCGTGCCAGATCGGCGGCAACCTGGCGACCAACGCGGGCGGCAACGGCGTGCTGCAGTTCGGAATGATGCGCGAGCAGACGCTCGGCCTCGAAGTGGTGCTGGCCGATGGCCGCGTGCTGCCGATGCTGCGGCCCATGCTCAAGAACAACACCGGCTACGACCTCAAGCAGTTCTTCATCGGCGCCGAAGGCACGCTGGGCGTGATCACGCGCGCGGTGCTGCGGCTGCATCCGGCGCCGCGCGCCCGTGCCACGGTGCTGGTCGCGCTGGCCGGCTTCGATGTGGCGCTCGCGCTGCTGGCACGGCTGCAGTCGCGCTTTCCCGGGGCGGTGTCGGCCTTCGAGCTGATGTGGCGCGACTTCGTCGCCGCGTCGCTGCAGTGGCAGCACCTGCGCGAACCCTTCGACGCCGTGCATCCGCTGGCTGCGCTGGTCGACGTCACGGGCAGCGACGAGGCCGGGCTGCGCGATGCGCTCGAAGTGCTGCTGGGCGAATCGATGGAGGCCGGCGAGGCGGTCGACGCCATCGTCGCGCAGTCGCAGGCCCAGGCGCGCGCGCTCTGGAAGATCCGCGAGGCCACGGCCGAACTGCCGGCCAACATGCATCCGCCGCTCAACTTCGACGTGAGCCTGCCGATGGCCGACATCGGCCACTTCGCCGACGCCTGCCGCGCCGCGCTCGACGCGCGCTGGCCCGGCCACCACACGGTGTTCTTCGGCCACGTCGGCGACAGCAACCTGCACGTGTCGACCGACATGTCGACGGTCGATGGCGGCGAGGAAGACGTCGAGCGCATCGTCTACGGCCAGGTCGCGGCCTTCAGCGGCAGCGTGTCGGCCGAGCACGGCATCGGCTTGCACAAGAAGCCCTGGCTTGGCGTGAGCCGCACGCCGGCCGAACTCGACGCGATGCGCGCGATCAAGCTGGCGCTCGACCCGCTCGGGCTGATGAACCCCGGCAAGGTGTTCTGAGAATTCAGAGCGAATCCAGGGAGGGCCGTCGATAGGCGACCGGCCCATGAAAGCTGCTGTTGCAGCGTTTACTCACGTGAGTGTGAGGAACTACCGTTTCGCCAGCAATTGCTCGCGTCGACAGGGAAAAGACAACGCCGAGCCACTTACAAATCTCCTTCCTCAAATTGGGAGATTAAAAGAATGTTGCGAAAAGCACTTGTGGTGGGCGTTACGCCCGTTCCGGGAGTTTTGCAAATTGGTCCTTGAGTTGCGAGATCTGGCCGTCCGACTGGTCGAGAAACGCCTGATGGATCTGGACGTATGGGGCAAACCTGAACAGCAGCGCGCAGCCAGGTAGTTCGGTGTGAGCGACGAAACGTTGCGGCAGTATTTGAAGACTGGCTTCCAGCAGACACGCAAGGTGTTGCAGGGGCTGACGGGCGACAATTTCGTGCGCTACTCGGAACAGGCGATGCGGAATGTAGGCTGCACGCCGTCGGGAAACAAGAACGGGCTTGCGGCTGAGGTTTGCGGCCCCGACACCAAAACGCGGACCATTGGCATCGCTCTCGACTTTTGTACGCTCCCAGACAAATCTTTCGGAATCGACTCAAAAATGGGGACGCTCATTCACGAGGTGACCCATTTCAATGACACCTTTTCTTCCAGAGATACCGTCTATCAGATGAGGAAAAGCTTGGGCTTGGCCGCGCAGCCCAACGTGGCGCGGACTAATGCGGACAGCTTGACGGGATACGTTGTTTATGGCGATTAGGTTTGCCGCACTATTGTTGGCGCTTGCGTTATTGCCGTTTGGCGCGAGGGCGTGCTCGATCGTGGTTCAGATCACGCTTGAGTTCCCTGAGAATTCTTCAGAGCTTGATCGTGGGCAGATCATTCGTCTTGCCAATTGGCTGACCAAAGTCAAGAGCTGGTATGACTACGAGGATGCCGACGTGGAAGGTTCGGCCAGTACGGAAACCCCAGATGACAAGAGTCTTGCAAGACGAAGGGCTGAAGTGACGGCCCGAGCGTTGCACAGCTTGTATGAGGGGTTATCAATTCATTTGCACTCCTATTCTTATCCGCCATCGACACAGTCGAAGCCGCACGCTGCCGTCATTCAACTCTCCCCTCTAAACCCTCCAGACTGCAATCCAGTCCCGATCCCTGGTTTCAAGTACTGACGACGGCTTTGTGCGTCACCCAGTGACCGCAGCAGGGCAGGGGCCATGGCCCGCTTTCTACAATCCGGGGCATGAAGCCCCTCGTCTACACCCGTGGCCAGGCCCTGCCTGGCATCCTCGCCCAACGCATCGCCATCCTCGACGGCGCCATGGGCACGATGATCCAGCGCTTCAAGCTCACCGAGGCGCAGTACCGCGGCGAACGCTTCAAGGACTTCCCGCGCGACGTGAAGGGCAACAACGAGCTGCTGTCGCTGACCCGCCCCGAAGTGATCAGCGACATCCACGAGGGCTACCTCGCCGCCGGCGCCGACCTGATCGAGACCAACACCTTCGGCGCGACCACCATCGCGCAGGAGGACTACAAGATGGCCGACCTGTCGCGCGAGATGAACCTCGCGTCCGCCAGGCTGGCGCGCGCCGCCTGCGACAAATTCAGCACGCCGGACAAGCCGCGCTTCGTGGCCGGCGCCCTGGGCCCGACGCCCAAGACCGCGAGCATCAGCCCCGACGTGAACGACCCGGGCGCACGCAACGTCGACTTCGAGTCGCTGCGCGCTGCGTACTACGAGCAGGTCGAGGCGCTGGTGGAAGGCGGCAGCGACGTGCTGCTGGTCGAGACCATCTTCGACACGCTGAACGCCAAGGCCGCGCTGTTCGCGATCGACGAGTACTTCGAGAACTCCGGCGAGCGCCTGCCGCTGATCATCAGCGGTACCGTGACCGACGCCTCCGGCCGCATCCTGAGCGGCCAGACCGTGACGGCCTTCTGGCACAGCGTGCGCCATTCGCAGCCGCTGGCCATCGGCCTGAATTGCGCGCTCGGCGCCGCGCTGATGCGCCCCTACATCCAGGAGCTGGCACGCGTGGCCGGCGACACCTTCATCAGCTGCTACCCGAACGCCGGCCTGCCCAACCCGATGAGCGACACCGGCTTCGACGAGACGCCCGACGTCACGTCGCGCCTGCTGCACGAGTTCGCGGCCGACGGGCTGGTGAACATCGTGGGCGGCTGCTGCGGCACCACGCCGGACCACATCGCGGCGATCGGCCGTGCGGTGGCGCCGGTCGGCGGCCGGGCCTTGCCGCAGCGCAGCGTGTTCTACCGCGAAGCGGCCTGAAAGCGCCTGAAAGCCGCTTGAATCCGCGGCGGTGTCCTTCGTCGAAGACGGGCAACGCCGATTGACACGGCGCCGCCCGCCGGCCTAGTCTGAGTCGACTCACTTGGAGATCGATCATGAACAAGTCCGACTCATCGCCGTCATCCCGGTCGCCGATGCCCGCGCCGCGTGCCGGCACGCCGTCTTCCATTGCCCGCTGGGCCCGTGCCGGCGCCTTCGTGTCGCTGGCGCTGGTTCTGCCGGTGGCTGCGTCCGCGCAGCAGGCCTATGCGCGGATGGCCGTCAATCTGCGGGCCGGGCCCGGCACCGACTATCCGGTGGTCGCGTCCCTGGGCAACGGCCAGCCTTTCAGCGTGGCGGGCTGCACGTCGGGCTACGGCTGGTGCGACGTGGTC
Source organism: Variovorax sp. GW821-FHT10B04 (assembly GCF_059415645.1). Lineage (NCBI taxonomy): Bacteria > Pseudomonadati > Pseudomonadota > Betaproteobacteria > Burkholderiales > Comamonadaceae > Variovorax > Variovorax sp. GW821-FHT10B04. The sequence goes on along the minus strand of NZ_JBWKNQ010000002.1, from coordinate 10,373 downwards.
ATGCCGGACGGCCTGCGCGGCTGGGTCTATTCCGCCGCGATCGACTATGCGTATGAAGACCGCCGCGTGCCGCTGGCGAACTACGGCGCGGCCATCGGCATCCCGATCGTGACCTTCGCGCTCGGCAGCTACTGGGGCAACAACTACCGCGACCGCCCCTGGTACGGCGACAACCGCTACTGGGGTGGCCGCCCGCCGCCGCCGCGCGAGGGCTGGCAACGCCCGCCGCCCGCAGCGGCGCAGTGGCGGCCCAATCCGTGGCAGGGACCGCGCCCGGTGGTCGACTCGCGGCCTCGTCCGAGGCCTGAATTCCAGGCGCCGCCAGGACGCGAGCAGGGGCAGCACTTTCAGCGCCCGAATGGCAACGAGATGCGGCCGCAGCGCGATCCCGGCATGCGTCCGGGCCGCGAAGGCGGCATGCGGCCGCAGCGGCAGGAGCGGGGGGACGGCATCCGTCCGCGCGGCGCCCTGCCAGACCAGCCAGGAACGCCGGGCAACCCGGATCGTTGAGCGTCGCGCCGCCTGGCCTGACGCGCCGGAATCCGGCCGGCGCGCGGGACGGTGTTCTTGGATGGACGGCGGCGCTCAGCCCTTGTCGCGCGCGATCAGCGCCACGAAGCGCTGCGCGCCGAGGCCGAGTGGCCGTTCGCGCGACCACACCACGTCGACCCAGAGGTCGATGCCGTTGCTGAGGTTCTCGAACGGAATCTCGATGAGTTCTCCGGCCGCCACGTGCGGCTTCACGAAGTTGCGCGGCAGCCAGCCCCAGCCGAGGCCGGCGGTGATCAGGCTCAGCGCCGCCAGCGCGTTGTCGGTGCGCCAGACGTGCCGCGCGAACACGAAGCGCGGATCGCGGCTGGCCAGGTCGCGGCCCGCGACCACGATCTGCCGCGTCGTGTGCAGATGCTCCTCGCGCAGCCGGCCGCCGGCCTGCGCCAGCACCGGATGGCCCGGCGCGAGCACGGCCACCATCGTGTCGTTGGCGACCTCCTGAAACCCCTCGCGGGTTTCCAGGCTCGGGCGCTCGAACACCAGCGCCAGCTGAGCGCGCCCGCTGTGCAGCAGGGCCAGCGCGTCGGCCTGCGGTGCGGCCAGCACCTCGACTTCGAGCAGCGGGTGTTCCTGCGCCAGCGCCGCCAGGGCGCCGCTCCAGGGCGCAGCCAGCAGCTCGGGTGCGATCGCCAGCGTGAGCCGGTTCTCCAGCCCCTGCGTGAGCGACAGCGCCTGCACCTGCAGCTGCTTGAGCTGCGCCGCCAGCAGCCGCGCCTGCGGCTCCAGCGACCGCGCCGCGGCGGTCGGGCGCGGCTCGCGCCCCACGCGTTCGAACAGCGCGAGGTCGAGTTCGGCCTCCAGCCCTGCGATCGCCATGCTGACGGCCGACGGCACGCGGCCGAGCGAGCGTGCAGCCGCTGAAAAGGAGCCGTGGTCGAGCACGGCGAGGAAGACTTGGACGTTGTCGCTCGAAAAACTCATGGCGCCCGGATCCGATCCATCAATAAATCTGAAAGAAGCTGACTTCTTATATCAGCCGGTGGCACATAAAGTCCAACCTGTTCCATCGTTTTCAGGAAGAAGCCATGCAAGGGATCAAGCGCCGCGTCGTGTACATCACGCTCTACGAAGGCATCGCCATCTTCGGGGCGAGTGCCGGTCTGTCGGCGATGTCGGGCCAGGGTCTCGCGCATTCGGGCGTGCTCGCGATGATCACTTCGGCGATCGCGGTGGTCTGGAACCTGGCGTTCAACGCTGTCTTCGAGCGCTGGGAGGCGCGCCAGGCCGTGCGGGGCCGCAGCGTGCTGCGCCGCATCGCGCACGCGGTCGGTTTCGAGGGCGGCCTGGTCGCGCTGCTGGTGCCGACCATCGCCTGGTGGTTCGACATGAGCCTGTGGCACGCACTGGTGATGGACCTCGGGCTGGTGGTGTTCTTCCTGGTCTACACCTTCGTCTTCAACTGGGCGTTCGACGCAATCTTCGGCCTGCCGGCCTCCGCGGCGCAGGCGCCGCAGCCAGCCTGATTCCCGTGCGGCGCGGCGGCGTCGGCCGCGCATGCAACACTCGGGAATGTCTTCTTTGGAATGGGCCGCGTCCGCCCTGCAGGCGTTCGATGAGGTGGTCCAGGCCAGCGCGGGTTTCCGCAGCCGCGACGGGCAGCGCCGCATGGCCGAACAGGTGGCCGGCACGCTCGCCGCCGCCACGCTCGGCAAGACCGAGGACGACGCCGACGAGCCGGCACGGTCCATCGCGGTGATCCAGGCCGGCACCGGCGTCGGCAAGTCGCTGGCGTATTGCGCGCCGGCCATCGCGCTGGCGCTGGCACGCAACACGCGCGTCGTGATCTCCACCGCCACCGTGGCGCTGCAGGAGCAACTGGTCGACAAGGACCTTCCCGCACTCGCCGCGCTGATGCCGCAACCCTTCCGTTTCGCACTGGCCAAGGGCCGCGGGCGCTACGTCTGCCAGCTGAAGCTCGGCCGGTTGACCGGCATGGCCGACGAGGCGGAAGACGACGAGGACTTCGAGGGCGATCTGTTCGCCGAGGAGGAATCCGCGGCGCGTGCCGCGCGGCCGCAGCACGAGGTGGCCGCGCGCCTCCAGTTCTACACGGGCATCGCGCAGGCGCTGGCACGCGGTGCCTGGGACGGCGATCGCGACACGCTGGACAACCCGCCGGCGCCGGAAGTCTGGTCGTCGATGGCGGCCGATGCGGCCTCGTGCACCGGCAAGCATTGCCCGTCGTTCAACGGATGCACGTATTACGAACGCCGCAAGACGCTGGTCGGCGCGCAGGTCATCGTGGTCAACCACGACCTGCTGCTGTCCTCGCTCGGCAACAGGCTCCTGCCCGAACTGGACAACTGCCTGCTGGTGCTCGACGAGGCGCATCACCTGCCGGCGACGTCGCTGGCGCAGTTCGCCTGCCGCATGGACCTGGGCCGGCATGGCTGGGTCGAGCGGCTGGCGCAGCGCGCGGTGCGCGTCGGCGTGCGGCTGGAAGTCACCGAGGTGGCCGACATCCCGACGCATGCCGCGCGGATGCGCCAGGCGCTGCAGGACACCGAGCGCCTGGTGATGGACCTGTATGGCGACACGCTGCGTGCGGATTCCGGCGGCCCACCGGGCCGCGGGCCGGCGCGGGCACGGCTGCCGCGCGGCGTGCTGCCGGAGGCGCTGGACGGGCCGATCGGCCAGATCGCGCACCATGCCAACGGCTTTCTGGAGGCGCTGCGCACCATCGCCAAGGCCCTGCGCGCGGAGCTGCGCGACAACCCGGGCCAGGCGCGCCGGCTGTCGTCGATGTACGCGCAGCTCGGTGCGCTGGCGCCGCGGCTCGAGCAGATGCTCGACACCGCCCAGCTGATGCTGCGCGACGCCGACGCCGACCCCGAAGCCGTGCCCGCCGCCAAGTGGTTCACGCTGGACATGGAGGGCGACACGCCGTCGCTGCAGGCCCATGCGAGCCCGCTGTTGCCCGGTGCGACGTTGCGGCACAACCTCTGGAACAAGGTGCGCGGCGCGGTGCTGACGTCGGCCACGCTGACGAGTTGCGGCCGTTTCGATTTCTTCCTGCGCGAGTCCGGCCTGCAGGCGCTGCACGAGGCCGGCGCCGCCACCACGCTGGAGGTGCCGAGCCCGTTCGACTACGCCACGCAGGGTCGCCTGCTGGCCAACGAGACCCGTGCCGATCCGCGCGATGCCGCGGCCTACGTGGCGGAGATGGTGCAGGCGCTGGTGCGCGACCTGGCCGGTGTGCGGCATGGCGCGCTGGTGCTGTTCACGTCGCGCGAGCAATTGCGGCTGGCGGTGCTCGCGCTGCCCGATGCGCTGCGCCCGCGCGTGCTGGTGCAGACCGCATTGCCGCGCCAGCAACTGATGGCGACGCACCGCGCGCGCGTTGCCGATGGCGTGCCGTCGATCATCTTCGGCATGCAATCCTTCGGCGAAGGACTGGACCTGCCGGGCCGGCTCTGCGAATCCGTCTTCATCACCAAGCTGCCCTTCGCGCCGCCGGACGATCCGGTGGGCGAGGCGCGCGCCGAGTGGCTGCGCAGCGTGGGGCGCGACCCGTTCGTCGAGCTGGTCGTGCCGGCGACGGCGATCCGGCTCGCGCAGTGGGTGGGGCGCGCGATCCGCACCGAGGACGACCGGGCGAGCGTGCATTGCTACGACCGGCGGCTGGTGCGAACATCCTACGGGCAGCGGCTGTTGCAGGGGTTGCCGCCGTTCGCGCTGACGACGGTGCGGGCGGGGGAGTTGTCGGCGGTTTCCTGAGGTGCGTTGCTCGTTTGACGCCTTGCCCGGTTTCCCCCGCGCCGCACCCAATGCCCCCGCGCTTCGTTCCGCTCCAATTCCGACCCCTGCGTCGGCCCGTGAAAGCCAACTAAAATCCGCGCTCCCGAGGAGCGTTGCAGCGGCAGGCTTTCAGCCTCCGCCAGGCTCGGGTCTTCTTCGCAACGACGCTCACCTGAACCCCCGTGCATCCAGGTGAGCCCATGTCTTCTTCCGCTTCGTCCTCCGTCAATTCCGTCGACACCGCTGGCACTGCCGTGCCGGCCATGAAGCTGTCGGGCCTCGAGCCCGTGCAGATCGGCGAAGGCACGCTGTTCGTCAACATCGGCGAGCGCACCAACGTCACCGGGTCCAAGGCCTTCGCGCGGATGATCCTGAACGGGCAGTTCGAAGAGGCGCTGGCCGTCGCGCGCCAGCAGGTCGAGAACGGCGCGCAGGTGATCGACATCAACATGGACGAGGCCATGCTCGACAGCAAGGCCGCGATGGTCCGCTTCCTGAACCTGATCGCGTCGGAGCCCGACATCGCGCGCGTGCCGATCATGGTCGACAGTTCCAAGTGGGATGTGATCGAGGCCGGGCTGCGCTGCATCCAGGGCAAGGGCATCGTCAACTCGATCTCCATGAAGGAGGGCGTCGAGAAGTTCAAGCACGAGGCGCGGCTGGTGCGGCGCTACGGCGCGGCGGCGGTCGTGATGGCCTTCGACGAGGTCGGCCAGGCCGACACCTTCGCGCGCAAGACCGAGATCTGCGAGCGCGCCTACCGCATCCTGGTCGACGAGGTCGGCTTTCCGCCCGAGGACATCATCTTCGACCCGAACATCTTCGCGGTGGCGACGGGCATCGAGGAACACAACAACTACGCGGTCGACTTCATCGAGGCGACGCGCTGGATCAAGCAGAACCTGGCCGGCGCCAAGGTGTCGGGCGGCGTGTCGAACGTGAGCTTCAGCTTCCGCGGCAACGACCCGGTGCGCGAAGCCATCCACACCGTGTTCCTGTACCACGCGATCCAGGCCGGCATGGACATGGGCATCGTCAACGCCGGCATGGTCGGCGTGTACGACGACCTGGAGCCGGTGCTGCGCGAGCGCGTGGAAGACGTGATCCTGAACCGCCGGCCCGATGCCGGCGAGCGCCTGGTCGAAGTTGCCGAGACGGCCAAGAGCGGCGCCAAGGACGAGAGCAAGCGCAACGACTGGCGCGGCACGCCCGAGGCACCGGTGAGCGTCGGCGACCGGCTCAGCCATGCGCTGGTGCACGGCATCACCGAGTTCATCGTCGAGGACACCGAGGAGGCCTACCGCGCGATCCTCGCCAAGGGCGGCCGGCCGCTGCACGTCATCGAAGGCCCGCTGATGGACGGCATGAACGTGGTCGGCGACCTGTTCGGCGCGGGCAAGATGTTCCTGCCGCAGGTGGTGAAGTCGGCCCGCGTGATGAAGCAGGCGGTGGCGCATCTGCTGCCCTACATCGAGGAAGAGAAGCTGCGCGACGAGGCCGCCGGCCGCGACGTGCGCACCAAGGGCAAGATCATCATCGCGACCGTGAAGGGCGACGTGCACGACATCGGCAAGAACATCGTCACGGTGGTCCTGCAGTGCAACAACTTCGAGGTCGTGAACATGGGCGTGATGGTGCCGTGCCACGAGATCCTGGCGCGCGCCAAGGTCGAGGGTGCCGACATCGTGGGCCTGAGCGGCCTGATCACGCCGAGCCTGGAAGAGATGCAGTACGTGGCCGGCGAGATGCAGCGCGACGACCATTTCCGCATCAAGAAGATCCCGCTGATGATCGGCGGCGCGACCACCAGCCGCGTGCACACCGCCGTGAAGATCGCGCCCAACTACGAAGGCCCGGTGGTCTACGTGCCGGACGCCTCGCGCAGCGTGAGCGTGGCGCAGTCGCTGCTTTCGGACCAGGCCGCGAAGTACATCGACGAGCTCAACGCCGACTACGACAAGGTGCGCCACCAGCACGCGAACAAGAAGCAGGTGCCGCTGTGGCCGCTGGCCAAGGCGCGTGCCAACAAGACGCCGATCGACTGGACGAACTACACGCCGCCGGTGCCCAAGTTCATCGGCCGCCGCGTGTTCAAGAACTTCGATCTCACCGAGCTCGCGAAGTACATCGACTGGGGGCCGTTCTTCCAGACCTGGGACCTGGCCGGGCCGTTCCCCGCGATCCTGAAAGACGAGATCGTCGGCACCGAGGCCGTGCGCGTGTATGCGGACGGCCAGCGCATGCTCAAGCGCCTGATCGAAGGCCGCTGGCTCAGCGCGAGCGGCATCGTCGGCTTCTGGCCTGCGAACACCGTGAACGACGACGACATCGAGCTCTACACCGACGAGACGCGCAGCCATGTCGCGATGACCTGGTACGGCATGCGCCAGCAGACCGAGAAGCAGATGATCGAAGGCGTGATGCGCCCGAGCCGCTGCCTGGCCGACTTCGTGGCACCGCGCGACAGCGGCATCAAGGACTACGTGGGCATGTTCGCCGTCACGGCCGGCCTGGGCGTCGAGAAGAAGGAGAAGGCCTTCGTCGACGACCTCGACGACTACTCGGCCATCATGCTCAAGGCGCTGGCCGACCGGCTGGCCGAGGCCTTCGCCGAGTCGCTGCATCACCGCGTGCGCACCGACCTCTGGGGCTATGCGGCCGACGAGGGGCTGAGCAACGAGGACATGATTGCCGAGAAGTACCGCGGCATCCGCCCCGCGCCCGGTTATCCGGCCTGCCCGGACCACAGCGTGAAGCGCGAGATGTTCGAGGTCATGCAGTGCGCGGACATCGGCATGACGCTGACCGAGAGCCTGGCGATGACGCCGGCCGCCAGCGTGAGCGGCTTCCAGCTGAGCCATCCGGACGCCGTGTACTTCAACGTCGGCAAGATCGGGCATGACCAACTGGTCGATCAGGCGGCGCGGCGCAGGACAAGCGAGAGCGAGCTTGAGCGCCTGTTGGCGCCCAACCTGTAGGCCTGCGGCGCGTTTACGCCTCTTACAGGCCGGGGGCGCCACAAGCGGTGTCCGCGTGTCTAAGCTGTCCTTTCGGGTGTCCGCACCCGCCCCGCAAGTCTCAAGAAAGGACAACGCCATGGACTCCAGTTCGCTTCCCTCTTCCGACCGGCCCGATTTCCGGCCGCCGGGTTCGACATCGCCAAACGCGTCCTCCACGCCGAAGGCCCTCTGGGCCGTGATCGGCGGACTCGTGGTGGCCGTTGCGGCACTTGGCGGCGTGCTGCTGCATCAACGCAGCGATTCGCCACCGCCGCCGGCCCTGGCATCGGCATCGAGCAACCTGCCCCTGCAAGGCCCCGATGACTTCAAGGCCGGCGATGCGCCGGCGCCGCTTGCGCCACAGGCCGCGGTGAACGTTCCGGCACCGGCGCCTGTCGCGCCGCAGGCGGCATGGACGGCACCGGGCCGTGCACCAGCGCCCGCGCCCGTTGTGGCTGCGGCGCCTGCTCCGCGCCCGGCACCGCGGCCGATCTGCGCGACCTGCGGTCGCGTCGAGTCCGTTCACACGGTGCAGCGCGCCGCGGCACCCACGGGCGTCGGCGCCGTGGCGGGTGGCGTCCTTGGCGGCGTGCTGGGCAACCAGGTCGGCGGTGGCACCGGACGCGCCGCGGCCACGGTGCTCGGTGCCGTCGGCGGCGGCTACCTCGGCAACACGGTCGAGAAGCGCACCCGCACGGTGACTGCCTATGAAGTGCATGTGCGCATGGACGACGGCTCGCTGCGCACCTTCGAGACGGCGAGCGCACCGCCCATCGGCAAGGCCGTCACGGTCGACGGCAAGGTGCTGCGTCCGGCCGACGGCCGCGCCTGATCCACACGCCTCAAGCCCCGCTGCTGCCCGTGACAGGGCTCAGCGGCGGGCCTTGCGGGCCTGGGGCGTGCGTCGTCGTGCCGGCGGTGTGAGTTCAGCCGGCTGCAGCACGAACGACCCACCGTCGGCCAGCATCTGCGCAGCCAGGTCGATGAAGGCCCGCACCCGTGCGGGCTGTGCGATGCGGCTGCCGTAGTACACGTACAGGCCGAGGTGGTCGGTCACGTGCGCGGTCAGCAGCGGCACCAGCTGGCCGGACCGCACGAACGGCGCGGCGGTCGCACCGACCAGTTGGCCGATGGCCTGCCCGGCCACCACGGCACGGGCTTCGAGATCGACGTCGTTGGTGCAGAAGGCGGGTGCGATGTCCCGCGCCACGATCTCCTGGCCGACCTTGAATTCCCAGGGCATGACCTTGCCGGTCGTTGGATGCCGGAAGCAGCTGCAGCGGTGATGGGCGAGTTCGTCGATGCTCGCCGGCGCGCCGAATCGCGCGATGTAGGAAGGCGCGGCGCAGACCACCAGCTGCACCGGCATCAGCAGCCGCGCAATCAGCCCGTCTTGCGGCGCGCGGCCGACGCGAAAGCCGAGATCGACCCGTTCCTCCACCCAGTTGCCGATGCGGTCGTCGAGCTGCACGTCGGGCTCGATCAGCGGATGCGCCTGGCAGAAGGCTTCGAGCACCGGCCACAGCACCTGCAGCATGGTCGCGCGTGGCGCCACGATGCGCAGCGGGCCGGCGATCTCTTCGCGGCCGCGCCGCGCGCCCTGGAGCGCGCGGTGCAGCGTGGCCAGGCCGGGCTGCGCAGCTTCGAGGAACTGGCTGCCTTCTTCGGTCAGGCTGAGCCGTCGCGTGGTGCGGTGGAACAGGCGGACGCCCAGGTGCGCCTCGAGTTGCGCGAGCGCCAGGCTTGCAGCCTGCGGTGTGATCGCCTGGGCCGCGGCGGCCTGCCGCAGGCTGCCGAGTTCGGCCGCCTGGATGAAGGTGGAGATGGCGCGGAGTTCGTTGAAGGCCATGCGCGGATTATCACGATTGCCTTGTGAATGAAGCGAGCAAATGTGGGCTATTCGATGTTCGTTGCAAAACCTACATTGCCCCCTATCGCCACTTTTCATCCACCTGTTTCGAAGGAACCGACATGACTGCAAACACTGAATTCAAGCGCGTCTGGCTGATCACCGGCGCATCGCGCGGGCTGGGCGCCCGCATGGCCGAGGCCGTGCTGGCGCATGGCGACGCGGTGGTCGCCACGGCGCGCAACGCGGCGTCGCTGGTGGCGCGCTTCGGCGACCATCCGGCGCTGCTCGCGGTGTCGCTCGACGTGACGGACGAGGCCCAGGCGGCGCAGGCCGTGGAAGCCGCGATCGCGCGTTTCGGCCGCATCGACGTGCTGGTCAACAACGCGGGCTTCGGCCTGCTCGGCGCGGTGGAAGAAGCCACGGCCGACGAGGTGCGCAAGCTGTACGAGACCAATGTCTTCGGCCTGCTGAACGTGACGCGTGCGGTGTTGCCGTCGATGCGTGCGCGGCGCAGCGGCCATGTGCTGAACCTGTCGTCGCTGGGCGGCCACCAGTCGGGACCGGGCTTCGGCGTGTACTGCTCGACCAAGTTCGCGGTGGAAGGCTTGAACCAGGCCTTGCACAACGAGTTGGCGCCGCTGGGCATCCATGTGACGGCGGTCGAGCCGGGCTACTTCCGCACCGACTTCCTCGAGAACACCTCGCTCACCGTGTCGCCGCGCCTCATCGACGACTACGAGGGCACGTCGGGTCAGGTGCGCATCGCCGCGAAGCGGATCAGCCTCAACCAGCCGGGTGACCCCGAGAAGCTGGCGCAGGCAGTGATCGCAATGGTCGAATCACCGAAGCCGCCGATGCGCCTGCCGTTGGGCACGGATACGTTGCAGGTGATCCGCGATTCGATGGCTTCGTTGGCGGCGGAGACTGCGGCATGGGAAAGCGTGGCTGCTTCTACTGACTTTCCTGTGGGTGCTTGACTGGTACGGGGCTTTGCGTTGGTTGACGTTGTTCGTTGGCGTTGGCGTTGACGTTGACGTTGACGTTGACGTTGACGTTGGTGGGACGCGCCCGGTACGCGGTGTGGGCCAGGCGACCCGCTGCGCCGGCCCTTCGGGCTCCCTTGCGGTGCTCGCTTCAGGCGGGGTCCGCAGAACTCGCTCCACTGCGTTCCACTCAAACAGCTGCGGCCCTGATCCGCCTGAAGCTGCGCTCCTCAGCGGCGCAGAAGGGAA